>NZ_JBQKLL010000013.1:0-82397 GCF_052116245.1 Blautia sp. Sow4_E7 | reverse complement strand
AACGGCGGGTATAATTCTTTCCAAATGTAGAAAAATGAGGTATCGGATCTAGCATGTCCAGTCCAAGAAACCAGCGGTATGCAACGTTTACCTCGATCTCTTTCATGGTCTGACGCATGCTTTTTATTCCATAGAGATACTGAATGAATGGTATCTTTATCAGCATGACGGGATCCATACTGGGACGGCCGTTATCCGGACAGTATTTTTCTTCAACCAGATCATAAATAAAGTTCCAATTGATTGCTTTATCAATCAATCGCAGCATATGGTTTTGAGGTACCATGTCATCCATGGAAAACATCATCATTTGTTCTCTTTTTTTATCTGCATTTTTCGTCATCATAAAAAACACCGCCCTTCTGATATTTATTATATCAGAAAAGCGGTTCCAACAATAGCAAAACCCTGCAAAAGCAGGGCTTTGTCTACAATCTGAGAGGGAATCACTTTCATGATTCCCTCTTTTTTTACGTATTGACTGAAATATTGAATTTTCAAGGTTCAACACACCATATCAGTATGGAAAGTTTTAGTCAGTAAATTATCACTTTTCATAGGTGCATGCTGATCAAACTATTTCCGCCAACTTACATCATTTTAGCCGGCAAAAATATTAAGACATTTAGTTATGCTTCAATTCCATCTTAACCGTTTTCAGGACTTCACCGCTTTCCTGGTCAAGTAATTCCATTTCTACATATTCGCACTGTGAAAGTCCATGTATGTATATATAATTGCTTTTAATATCAAATTCTTTCTCATAAAAACTAATGAGATTCGCAGGCAGACTTCCCTGATACACAACTGAATTAAAGCCCGTTTTCATATCTGTATTTCCTATCAGTTTTAATGAATATTCATGTCCCGCAAGCCCGCCTTCTACTGTCATATGAAAAAATACCATCTCATCATATTCCTTGATTACCGTACTTTCAAGATTGGTAAAATCATCATCCTCTGACCGGTTTAATGCCATGTTGACTGTTACAGGGTATATCTCATTCATAAGCTCTATTATGTTTTCTCTTTCATAATATTCATCATATAAATCATTTATATACTTTTCTGTAATTGCATCGGCTGAATCTTTATGTGATGAAATATACTCATACTTTGAAGCATTAACAATTTCACTGTCCAACTGTTCATAATACGCTTCAGCTTCATCCACATCACCATTTTCTTCTGCTGATTTTGCAGCATTCAAATTCTCTTTGTCCGTACGTTCCTTTATGAGAGTCTCAGTGTCTTTTATAAGGCTACTGGCATCTTTATAATCAGATACGAGTTTAAATTTATCAATCGCCTGCTCATATTCGCCTTGTTTCATCAACGCAACTGCGGTTGTATAGTTTTTTTCCGTTGTATATTGGTTATACCAAGTTATACCAACAGCCAGAACAACAACTATGCCCGCGCATATACCACCGATTTTTCGATAACGTTTCTGCTTCGCTTCTTTTAACGCCTGTTCTTCAGCCAGCTGTATTCTTCTCTTTTCCTGTTCTTCCGCTTCTCTTTTTTCAGCTGCAATCCTTTTTTCTTCCGCTGCTTTTTTCTCGGCTGCGGCCTTCTCCTCTTCTGCTTTGCAAAGCTTTACTGCGTCTTCATATAACGAAATTGTTTTCTCTGCTCGTGCAGCCGCTCTTGCTTTAACAGCTTTTTGCTGTATATCTACTAAATTTTCCTGCGATAATAATTCCTGTAATTTCACATAGGAGGCATGACATTTGGGGCAAAGTGCATCTTTTCTTACCGGATGTCCGCAAATACATTGCCAGAAACCATCGGCCTCATACGGCAAAAACAGTTCTGCCTCTTTATCAAGAGCGGAATAATCTTGAAGCATATCTCTCACATATTTCAGCCTTGGAAATGTTTCATCCGTCATCTTCGGTTGTTCATTCAGCATAAAGCTCTGAAGTTCTGAAGTTCTTCTCCATACGGAATTATCTGTAAAAGAAACCTTCTGACAAATCATGCTCACCTGATATGCCACTTCTGTTCCTAATTTAAAATATTTATCAAAAGGAAATTTGTCTTCCGATCCGATGTTCAGTCCTTGATAAACACATTCCTGTTCATTAATCAAATCGCCTGTATCATCAAAAACACTGACCTCAAAATATGCTGATCGAATCGTTTTTGCAGATTGATTAGTTATAACCGCCCACAATAAATCATCTGAATCCGATGTTTCAATCACTATAGATTCTATATAAACCGGTGCGTCAGGCTCCCATTTGGCATATTTATATCTGTGCTTGACAATACGCGATGGATCTTTTTCAGAAGCATTCTCTGAATCAACATCTGACATTAGTTGATTGGACGGAATAATAACTGGTGCACTGCTGCCTGCTATGGATGTTGCCGGGATGTCTGCCTGAATATTCGGATACTGTCCTTTAAAATAATCATATAGAGAACGGTTTTCTCCTCTTTCGGCCTCTTTTACCGCACGATTGATGCTGGATTCTGTCATAAAATCCATGGTGGTCTCCATAAATGCGCCACAGGCACCACACTTATAGCCCTTTTGATCTTTTCCAATAAATCCTGCAGCCGCTCCTGCAACACCGAAGGTAACTGCGCCGGCAACCGCTTTTCCAGTACTGAAGGTCTTGTGCTGCGTTTCCGGGTAAATCAGCTGACTGCCGCAATATTTACATCTCATAATTTAACTCTCCTTCTTAACCAGACTGTAATATGGTCTAAGATTTTCCCCAACAGTACGGAGGAGTATTTTATCCTCTGTCATTCGTCTTATAACGGCAATTACACTTTGATTGGACATTTCTGATATTTTCGGACAGCCTGATTTAATATCATTAAGCGTCACCAGTACCCCATTTTCATTTTTCATATAATTTAGGATCTCATTCCTACACTGTTGTTCATCCATCGCATGCGTTGCTGTCACTGCACCGTCAACTACAGGATTTTTTTTCTCCTCCACATGTGTCAAATTGTCATAGCTGCCCAAACGATAGAAAAAATAAAAAGGATCTTCGGCAGGAGCTCCATCAATCATCAACCTTTCAATGATTTTGTTCTTATACATTTCTTGCAGACAGTTGATGATCATTCTGCCATCTGCTGCAAAATTCTCCTTCATAATCCCATTCTGTCCCTGCAGCCAGGAATACGAATCTCTTTTTTCCCTAATACTTGCTGCATTCACAGGTTCATTTTCTGTATCCATGATAATAAGGATCAGATGATACAACCCAAGTTCATTAATCCCAGCCTGTTTCAACAGCCTGGTTCCCCATTCAACCGGTCTCTCAGGATACAATGTGGGCGTACAAACATGCATCAAACGATATTTACCATCCTTAATCGCCAAGACACGTTCCATGACCAGTTCATCTAACAGCAGTTTAAATACCGAATCATCCAGCGCTGACATTTCTTCACACCAGCCAGATAACTCTGTGGCAGACATATCCCCTTCATCCTCGAGAATGGCAGATACCAACTGTCCGTTGGCAGATGAAGCAGTTTTCAATTTTACAAAATTCTTATAAGGTATTTCTTCCTCATGTTCTTTCCACTTCCTGATTGAAGCACTAATCTTGTCACGTTTCTCTTTTCTCTCAGCAAGAATCTGTGCAGCCGCCTCCTGTTCTCCACGCAATTGATACATCTCACTGACCTGCGAAGCCGTTGCATTCGTCGGCATCGCCAGAACCTTCGCAGCATTATTTGAAATAATGTTGCGTAATTCATCATCACTTATCTTTTTAAGTTCCGGATATTTCATTTTCTTCCATACCTGAACGTAATCACTTGCCATAATTTAGCCCCCTGATTATTCTTCTGCAAATCCAAAATCTTCCAATGTCAGTCCGCAATCCGTAGTAGACAGATAATCTGCCAATGCATCCAACAGCACTGCATTATGGGTATTCCAATACTCAACCACTGCATCGGAGGCATCCTTCGGATTTCCTTCCAGGTCATAGTACTGAGTCAGGGTGGTGTTTTCCTTAAAGGTTGCCGGTTCAAAAGAAGCTTTCACGCTGCCGTCCATTTCGTCTGAGCCAATATTACTATACAGCTGTACACTTGATGCCAATTCGTGCAAAAAGATAATGGACTGCTGTGTTTTGTCATCCTGATCGTAATAAACAGTTTCGTATACCATAATATATGGAATATCATTATCTTCTGTTGCAGCAATATCGATCACACGGTCAGCATCTTTATAATATTCATGCTGATAATAATTGTCCTGAATCTCTTCTTCATTCGCTTTCATATATTCATAAAGTGTGGCTGCAGAAGCAGACAATTTACTTTTCGTCACCAGACTGCCAAAACCAGCTGCTGTGCAGGCATCGGAAAATCCATTGCTGCTAATGGTAAAATTGTATTTAGAGCTTCCAATATAGATCACACATTTAATATCGTTTCCGCCACATAATGTATCTACGAACCAGTTTCCATCTTCGTCATTCAACGCTCCCAAATATAAATCTCCATTAGGAGCTGTACCGAACAAATTAAACTCTTTTACTTCATCCCCGACTTTTGTTTTTAAGATAAGTTCATCCTCTTCAGAAGACAAATAGGTAGCTGGGGTGTTTCCATACTCCAAAAGCCGAAAGGCTGCAACATACTTCTGGGAAACTTTCTGAATAAAAAGAGCACCGCTAAGTGTAGAACTTGCAGTTGCGGTATTACTGAAATCTCCTGTTATTGGTGTTTTTAACACTGGATCAACTCCCTCAGTTTTGTCTCCGAACTCATCAACTGACTGGTCGATCATCCATACTCCATACAAATCCCCTGTACTGGAATCCTCTTCTGTCTCTGAAACCGTCTCTGCATCTGCATTCTCCTCCCCATAGGAAAGCGTTGGAGACATAAATACACACCCCAATGCCAGCACCAGCGCTAATGTTCTTTTCTTCATCCTTTGAACCCCCGTTTTTCGTAATTGTATTTGAGACTGATAAGTTATTGTATAATAAATGGAGGTGGGAAAACAATTACCTGGAAGCATAGTATCACGAGACAAAACACGCTCTGCTAAGCCAAACTCCCATGCAAGCATGGACTTTGGCTCGCTGCTCGCGAAAAAAGGGTTACAGACCGCAAGTGATCCGTAACCCTCAAAATCTTATTAAAATATTACTTAAACGCTATGTAAAAATTCCCTCACAGAACATTACTCAGAAGCAGTTTCAAAAACCGCTTTCGCCGTATCCACCGAATGCTCTGCTTTATTATCAATGTCCACATCATTTCCTGAGAATGTGCTTCCCGCGAAATCAAGGACTTCATTTCCAGGCAGATTTTCAATGCAGACAGCTGTTCCATTTCCAGTAAACGTGTTATTCAGATAGTTTGGGGCCGAGCCATATGACATACTGCTGTTGAATTTCAGCGCAATCTTATTATTGGTAAAAGTACAATTCATTGCATTTACCCAGGCTCCATTATTGGCAATCGCAGCCGTATCCCAGCCGTCAAAACTGCACTCCGAAAGTAAAACAAGGCAGTACGCATTCACCCCGATTCCTGAATTCCCCTTAAAGTGGATTCCTGACATGTCCGCGTAATTTCCGTTCAGGCCACGCAGGCTGACGGTTCCGGTAAAAGTAGTCACGTCATCCCCGTCCGAGCTTCCATAAATTCCCCACACATGATTTCCAAAAACAATATCCCCATCATAGGTTACCGCCGGGAGATGAAGGTAAACCGGTGTTTCCGACGACACCTCTTCCTCAATGGAAGCCAGCAATGCATTTAATTCCTCCGTGGTCTCCATAGGCACATCCTCTGAAAAATAGGTAACTGCTGCCTGTTTTTCAATGGTAAGCCGTGTACTAAGGGAAATGGTGTCGCCATTTTTCATAGTCAGGTTCCACAGAATGTCGTTGGTACCGCTGTCAGCGGAATAAGTAATGTCCGAAACGTATGCTGCATTGGGGAAGCTTTCGTTATGCATCGGTTCTACGGATTCCACTTTCTGTGAATTTTCCCCAGGTTTTGCATCCACCTTGCAGGACGCTACCTTCTCTGAAAATTCTTCCCACGCCAGTTCTCCAGTGTCCTGATCAAAAACATACAGCTGACAGGGAAGAGCACTTTCCATTCCCTGGGCCAGGGTGTCGGTACGTTCCCCCTGGGCGTGCCCGGTTACTCCATCACCCTCGGAAAAACTCAGCAGTACTTTGTAAGACTTTCCTTTATCCGTATAAACCACCTGTGCACCGCCCTCATAGGACTTGGGACGATGATACAGGGAAAACGCAATCCCGGCCGCTGCCAGAAGCACCACCACGGCTGTCACGCCGAAAGCTGCCTTTCTCCACCGTTTTGGCGCTTTTACCTCTTGTTTTTCCGTCTGGACCGCTGTGCAGTGGGGACAAAAAGAGGCATTGTCCGGAAGTGGCTGTCCGCATTTCACACATTTTTTACTCATTCTCTTCTCCTTTTATAAAACCTCCATTAAATGAAGGATATTTTTGTATCTCTTTTCTGGATTTACCATGGTGCACCGCTGGACGACCCTGCCCATTCTGCCGCTGGCCAGCTTTCTGGAAGGGTGTTCTCCTGTCAGCATAATATTCAGCAGAACTCCCAGTGCATAAATATCCGCACGCCCGTCTGACTGGGAAAGCCCGTACTGCTCCGGCGCCGCAAAGCCTGTGGTTCCCAGGATCTGCGTATCTTCCCTGTTTTCATTTTTGTAAATTCTGGCAGCATCAAAATCGATGAGAACGGCTTCTGTTCCGCGTATGATCACATTATCTGGCTTTACGTCTCTATGTACCACTCCCATGGAGTGAAGCACCCACAAGGCCATGCACAGCTGACAGGTGATCTGCTTGGCCTGTGCCGCTGTTAAAAGTCCGCCCTGCAAAATCTCTCCAAGGGTATCCCCTTGCACATATTCTTCCAGCAGAACTGTTTTCCCCTCCTTTTCCCCTACCTCCATGATCTGGGGCAGATTGGGACAGGAAACAGCGAGCAGTTTCCTGTATACTTCACTGCGCTCGCTTTTTTTGATCAGGCGGACCCTGTCATATTCGTCATGAACTGCACTTAAAAGACTATCATAAATGTCCATTTTTCTCCTTGTCAGTAGTTAACACTATGCTGACTGCATATTGTTTTTCAGAATTTTTTATAGTATAGTTTTATTTGATTGTATTGTTAAAACTATTTTAACTTATTGACAAATTATTGTAAAGGCGCGAATATGGAAAAGAAAAATACAGATGGTTTACAGCAGGAGCTTATGGATTCCCCGGATCTGAGTCAGTTTCTGTCCCAGAACCAGGAACAATTTGAAAATAAGACTGTGGCAGAATTATTGAACCGTCTGTTCGAGAAGAAAACCATCTCAAAGGCAGCGCTTGCCAAACAGGCCGGCATGAGCGAGATTTATCTCCACCAGATTTTTGCCGGCCGCAGGAACCCTTCCAGGAACCGCCTGCTGTGTCTGTGTTACGGGCTGGAGGCAACAGTGGATGAAACCCAGGAATTGCTGAAGCTATGTGGAATGGCGCAGCTTTATCCGAAATTGAAAAGAGATGCCATTATTTATTATGGGCTGCTTCATGGGCTTAAATTGTTTGAGATTAATGATAAGCTGTTTGATGAGAATGAAGAGACGTTGTTTTGATGCTGCATCATGCTTCACTTTCAAATAATTACTGTTCTTAACAACGTGATTTATAGAATAACACCTGTAGACAGTAATTGAATCAACCTTTAATTTTGAAATTTGAAAAATTATTCTTGCTATAACTTATGTAATATGCTATTATACACACGAAAATGAAACAAAGGGGAATGAATGTCTCCCCGGGATCATCCCGAACCGCTTATTAAGCTGATGACTTCTGTGATAACAATTGTCGCAGAAAGCATCAGCTTTTCTGCGTAAAAAGGAGGAATTTATAACAATGTTAACATCTTTAGCCTTTATTTTTCTTGTAGGCCTTTCCCTGGCAGCAATCTGCCAAGCACTGAAGCTGCCCCGTATTATCGGAATGCTGCTCACCGGTATTCTCCTGGGACCTTATGTACTGGATGTGTTGGATCCATCCATTCTTTCCATTTCCTCGGAGCTGCGGCAGATTGCTCTGATCATTATTTTATTAAAAGCCGGACTTTCCCTGAATCTGGCAGACCTGAAAAAAGTGGGACGGCCTGCGATCATGATGTCCTGCATCCCGGCTACCTTTGAAATTCTAGCATACTTTTTGCTGGCCCCTTACTTTCTGGGGATCACCAGACTGGAAGCTGCTGTTATGGGTGCCGTAATGGGCGCCGTTTCCCCGGCTGTGGTTGTCCCAAGAATGGTACAGTTGATGGAGGAAAAATACGGCACAGCCAAAAGCATTCCCCAGATGATCCTGGCAGGTGCTTCCTGTGATGATATTTATGTGATCGTGCTGTTTTCCACATTTTCTACTATGGCACAGGGCGGCAGTGCACATGTGAAGGATTTTATCAACATTCCGGTTTCCATTGTCCTGGGTATTGTACTTGGAAGTGTGACTGGTTATCTTCTTTCCCTGTTTTTCGAGACAGCCTACGCACACAGCCATATGGTGCGGAACAGTATGAAGGTGATCGTGGTAATGGGCGTGTCTTTCCTGCTGATGTCTATTGAGACATGGCTGAAACCGGTGGTTTCTATTTCCGGGCTTCTGGCTGTGGTAAGCATGGCTTGCGTTTTAAAGCTAAAGTGTACCTCTTCCGTCTCCGCCCGTCTTTCCCAGAAATTCGGAAAGCTGTGGCTGGCTGCTGAAGTCCTGCTTTTCGTACTTGTGGGTGCATCCGTAGATATCCGCTATACCTTGAAAGCAGGTCCTGCAGCCCTGGCTATGATCTTCGCCGCCCTGCTAATCCGCACCCTTGGCGTCACCCTCTGCGTAGCCGGAACCAACCTGACCGCAAAAGAAAAACTGTTCTGCTCCATCGCCTACCTGCCCAAAGCAACCGTCCAGGCCGCCATCGGCTCCGTCCCAATGGCCATGGGCCTCTCCTGCGGACAGATCGTGCTCTCCGTAGCAGTTCTGGGCATTCTGATCACCGCGCCGTTGGGGGCTATTGGGATGGATTGCAGCTATAAGAGGCTGCTGAAACGAGAATCGTGTAGCTAAAATGGCAAAAGGCACCCTTACACAAATTCGTTTGAGGATGCCTTTTTCACTATTCTATTTCAGTTACATATATTTGTTTGAGTTCTCTATCTCTGAATCGTTACGACAATTTTACTTAGAGAATACTGCATCATTTCTGGAAAGAAGATATACACAATATTGATTCATGCTGATTCCTTCTCTCTTAGAATGTTCTGCCAATGATCTATGCAGGCTTCGAGGTATTCTCAACTTAAATTGTCCCGAATAATCTTCCAAGCTGTCTGGCTCATGAATTTCTATCCCATCTTCTAATGCAGCCTCCAGCCAGGCTTTTTTCGCATCCACCGCATTTGCCACTGCACGTTCTAAAGTTTCTCCGCAAGTAATGCAGCCAGGTAAATCTGGATAAGAAACTACAAATCCGCCTTCGTCTTTATCTTCCACAATTTCCATACGATAGGACATTGCCATATAATCATTCAACGTCTTCATCATTTTTCACCTCGCCTTCCACAATCAGTCTTACCATCTCTACATACACTTTCTTGATTGGTTCATGCTTCGGTATTGTAATTGGCGTGCACCCTTGTTTTCTAAACGTATAATGACTGCTTCCACTTCTCGGTGCATTCATTTCATATCCATAACTTTCCAATACCTTCCGCAATTCGTCAAATCGGAGGTCTTTCGATAAATTGCATATACGTGTTATCAGTTTATCCCATTTTGACATTTATTATATCTCCTATTCACATTATATGTGGTATCGCATATGGTGTCAATCATTTTTTTGTTTGTCAATCTCATCATACCGTTTACATAGATTCAAAATGCTTCTGATTTTTTCCATATTATTATCCCAATATTCATCAGCTGCATCAAATGGCATCCCATCAAGCAGCTCCAATCTAAATTTTGCTAAATTATATCCCTCTCTCATACCATCAAAATATATTTCTTTATAAAATTTCCAAGCTTGTCATCTCCGTAACAATACATCGTTTTAGAAAATTTCTTATTATCGATCAATTTTCCAAGGTCTTCTTTTGACATTCTTTTTCTACTCCTTGTGGTATATTTTTTATACATTTAGTTTATCAATATAGTAGTAGTATTGTCAAGCCATTTATAAGAATATACAAATATCATAATTTTGACTTTAACATAGATGACCGAATTCGCAAAAGTAATGGATATTTTTCAAATCCTGCTATATAATGGGCTCAGAATAAAAAAACTGCTGTTGCATATTTTTACGGAGGAATTTTCTTATGATAAATTTTGATTTTTTCACTCCTACTAAGATTCTGTTTGGAGCTGGGCGTGAGAGTGAGGTTGGAAAACAGGTTGTAGCCTTTGGTGGACATAAGGTTATGATCGTTTATGGAAAAAAGGGCGGACACATTGAGACTTCCGGGCTTTTGGACAGGGTTCATAAGAGTTTAAGTGATGCAGGTCTTTCCTACGTAGATTTGAACGGTGTTGTACCAAACCCACGTCTTTCCCTGGTAAAAGAGGGGATCCGCATTGGACGTGCGGAAGGTGTTGACTTCCTTCTGCCCATTGGCGGGGGCAGCGTAATTGATACGGCTAAGGGAATCGGTTACGGAATTGCCAATGATTTTGAGATGGAAGACCTGCTTTATGGACGTGTAAAAACAGATAAAAACCTGCCCATTGGCGTTGTTCTTACAATTGCCGCGGCAGGCTCTGAAATGTCTTCTTCCATGGTCCTCACAATTGAAGACGGCATGATGAAGCGTTCTTATGGACATGACTGCGCACGTCCGAAATTTGCTATTATGAACCCGGAGCTGACTTACAGCCTTCCGGCTTATCAGACTGCCAGCGGCGCTGCTGATATCATGATGCACACCATGGAGCGCTATTTTACCCCAACTGACACGGATACCAGCCTTACTGACCGAATCGCAGAGGGACTGATGGTTTCTGTCCGCGATGCAGCCCAGGTTGCGGTAAAGGAGCCGGAAAACTATGAAGCCCGGGCTACTCTTATGTGGGCTGGAAGCCTTTCCCACAATGGACTAACTGGTGCAGGACGTATTTCTGATTTCGGAACACACAAGATCGAGCATGAGCTGGGCGGTATGTTTGATGTGGCACATGGTGCCGGACTTGCAGCTATATGGGGAAGCTGGGCGAAATATGTGTATAACACAAATCCAGGAAGATTTGCACAGTTTGGTGAAAAAGTTTTCGGGGATAGTGATTCCATCACCGCCTGGGAAACCTGGTGCCACTCCATAGGCATGCCAATCACCCTTACTGAACTAGGCATCCATCCAACCGACGCCCAGTTTGAGGAAATGGCTGAGAAATGCGTTTTCGGCAGAAATGGACATGTTGGATTTTTCCAGCCGCTGACGAAAGGAGATATTGTGGCAATTTTGAAAATGGCAAAATAACACCGCTCCAACATATTTAAACTGGGGTACAAATTGTATCCCAATTTAAATATATACGTTTAATTGAAATGAATGTTTTTTATTTTACTTATTCTATTCCAAACTCATCCATAAGTTTTTGGCAAAATTCCGGATCTTTTACAGCTCTCTTGCAGTCGTCTACTCTATTTTCTTCCAGCAACTTGTCCATTAGCTTGGCTATAGAGTTACGCCCTTCTGCACGCGCCTTGTCTTTTTCCATTTCCATTTCTTCCCATCTCTGCATATATTTCACACTCACTTCCTCACTGGATTTGATACTGCATATACGCTCCTGCATCTTATGTATTCTAGGACTTGTGCAAGAATCTGCCACTTCCTGAGTTGTATTTTCTATGTAGTGAAGCAATTCCACCAGTTCCGGGCTCACGTCTTCTGGATTCGTTCCATGCGTGTTTAGAAAAATGCGGGTTGCTCCATCATTTAGCAATACCGAAAAAGATTCCTGACATGTCATCTGAAAGGTGTACATATATTTTCCTTCGCCAAACAAATCAAATGGAGCTATTAATATAATGTACACATCATTCATCTTATTAAAGTCTTTTTCTCCAGGCTCCAATAATTTTGAATCGATCATGCTCTGGTAAAACCTGCTTCTTTTCGGAAGATTCTTAGTATTTTTTCCAAAAATGATCTCCAACACATCCCGCATATTCTCCGGATCCTCCATCGCCTCAGCAAACAGAAAACGGTCCAGCAGATTCAATTCCTTAAGATCTTTCATCAAACAGTTCTCCTTTTATTATATAGTTTTCTATATTGAAAGTAAAGAATAACTGTGCACCGTTTTTCTTGTGTTTTCCTATATTTAAATAGCTTACAAGGTTATCTGCATAAAGTAAAGTTTTATCGTTCGTAAAATTCTCCTATAAAACGACATATCTTGCAACAGTTCAGAACCCCAGGGGACTGTGAAAAAGCTGAAAACTATGATGCCCCTGTAGGCTGTCTATTTTTGACAGCCCACAGGGGCATTGAAATTTCGAAGCAATTTAGCTTGCGCATTTTATGCTTCCTGCTCTTTTTTCTTCTTTCTGTAATTAAGAATTGCTGCAACCTCAGCAACAACCAGAAGTGCACCTAAAATCACATCAACTGTAATAAATGTTTTTCTCCATGCAGGCATCTTGGTTGCATTTTCATATGCCTGATCGGTATAAGCACCACTGTTTACAACCATATACAGAATATTCTTGGATGCCTGGCGAAGAGCCTTTGTCATAGTTGCACTCTTATCTGTGATATGCGCAAACTGGCTTACCATGTTCAGCATAAGGTCTGTTCCCGCACGCACCCCTGCATCTGCATTCTGATAACCATATCCACCAAAATAGTCTGTAATTGCCGCGCCGCGGAAGCCCCACTCATCTCTGAGAACTTCTGTCATTAATGGCTTGCTTGCTCCCACCCATGCAGTTCCAATGAAGTTAAAGGCAACCATAACGCCAATGCTTGTACCTTCAAAATTCTTTATTGCAACCTCAAATGGTTTCAGATAAATTTCACGCATAGCCTGCTCGGTTGTCCATGTGCAAAGCATTTCTCGAGTATTGATTTCCTGGTCATTTAATGCAAAATGCTTCAGATATGCATAAACACCTTTTGTTGCTGCACCATTAATCTCAGCAGCACCAATGTAACCGCCAAGCACGCCATCTTCTGAATAATACTCAAAGTTTCTTCCGCCAAACGCAGATCTGTGAGTATCCATAGCAGGACCATACCAGCCATAATTGTCAATATCAGCAAACTCCTGCCCCATTGCCTCACCGAATTTCTCAGCAATCTCTTTGCTCCAGGTCTGTGCCAGCATTACCTCTACGCAATAAGACGTTCCATAATGCTGTGTCATAAAGTTATTTACACCAGCTGGTCCGTCGCATTCCGCTGTTTCCACCTTGTCAATGGATTTGATTGCCGCAGTATGCCAGCCGCCAAACTCAATCATATTCTCCATCTCGTCATAGGTCAGCTCATCCAGCAGATCATCCCATTTTGGATCATCATAATCCAGACCTCTTAAATCCGCCAGTTTCACACCATTCTTTGCTCCGGTAACCGGCATCTCATCTGAATCATCATTGTAAACAGTTCCATCATAATTTGCATTGGAAACGTAAGTTGCCAGAAGCTCATCACTCATATTGTGCTGTTTTTCAGATGGAGCAGAAACTGCCTCTTCGTAATTTGCGAAACCATCTTTTCTGGAAAGATAAGTAATGTCACAGCTATCGTCACCTTCCACATCTGCAAAACGCGTTACTGCTGCTGTATCATCAGAACTTCTTGGATTGCTCTCATCATATACAATCGTATCAGATACTTCGTAAGTTTTTTCATCCAGAATATTATGGGAGTCAGAACGAACACTGATTCCATATTCTCCTTTTTCCAGTACATAACACTGATTATCATAGCTGTCAAAAGCTGCCATATCATCTTTGTTGAAAGAAATCGTTACAGTCTGGCTCTCACCTGGCTGAATCAGGTCTGTTTTTTCAAACTGGATCAGGTTTGCAGAAGCCTTCTCAATTCCACCGTTTGTATATGGCGGATTGTAATACACTTCTACTACATCTTTTCCTGCAGTATCCCCTTCATTTGTTACTGTAACATCAAATGTAATGTTTCCATTTTCGTCTTCCTGAATCTCACCCATTTTCTGGGAAAATTCTGTATAGGAAAGTCCATAACCAAATGGATACTGTACAAAATCATCATAATCAATGAGTCCTTCCTCAGCTGCAGTCTCATAGAACTTATATCCTACATAAATGCCTTCATTGTAATCAACAAATGTTCCCGGATAGAGAGAACCATTATCTGCTGCGATGATCTGGTCTGTATAATCCTGGATATTATCATATGTAAAATCTCCAATATTGTTGAAATATGGAGTGTTTGTCAGATCCTTTACCCATGTATCAACTGTTTTTCCGCTTGGATTTATTTCACCGGAAACAATCTCTCCCAGGGCATTGAATCCAGTACTTCCTGCACCAGGACAAAGAATCACACCTCTGATCTGCGGATACTCATCAGTCCAATCCATCTCCATTGTGTTGGCACCATTGTAAACAACAATTACATTATCAAAATTTTCACAAACAAGATTTACCATATCCTGTTCTGTTTTGTCCAGTGTAAGATAAGACTGCCCTTTTTCAAAATCATCGTAATCGCCATTATTGGTATATGTACCATTTTCAGCAATGGACTGATTATCTGGGTCAAAATTGTCATTGTGGATTACCTCATACATATCAGTCGGAAGGTCGAAGCACTCTCCGCTAACACGGGAAACAACAACCACTGCATAATCAGAAAAATTCTTTGCGTTTTCCAGCATTTCTTCACTGTAGGAATCTGCCGTAGGCTCAGGTAAAGTATAATCCTGCACAGAAGTACCAGCTTCCGGCCTTTCCTCTGCATAATCCTTATAGAAATCTGTCAGTTCTGTATTCAGCTCAAATCCTGCATTTTCAAGTCCCTGCAGCAAAGATACAGAAGATGAAGAATCAGAAGCTCCGGAACCGGATCCTCCATAGATTGGGTTCGTAGAAGCCCAACCAAATACATTTAACTTTTTCTCATCTGTTACAGGAAGCACTTTGTCCTCATTCTTTGCCAGAATGATTCCTTCCTCTGCTGTTTCTTGTACTGTGTTTCTGGATGCCTCTTTGGCTTCCTCGGAAATATCCTTTTTCTCAGCTAACGCCGCGTTTAAAGTATCTCCATAGACTCCAAAGCAAATTGCGTTTACACAAACTACTACAGCCAGCAGCCATGCAAACAAAGCTTGCCATCTGATCAGACGTTTCTTCGGCTTATCCATTTTGCGAACTGCTACTACCACTGCAATTGCTATCACCAGAAGAACAGCCATTACGATCAGATATCCTGAGATTGTACTCAGGACCATTTTTACATCTTCTGCACTAAATGTCATTTCTTTTTCCTCCCTTGTTTTTCTACCATTTCTCAGACGTTTTTATTTTCCTGTTTCTTTATAGAATAACCAGGAACATTTTTTGTTCCTTTTGTCTGATTACCGGCTCTTTTTACAAGAGAGAACATAACACAAATGCTTATTCCATTGAGATATTTTACCTGTTTTGACATTTTCCTTACATAATTGGCATCAAAACCTTTATTACAAACCAGTTATCTTCACACTGAATCTGAACATGTCCATTATATTTTTTCACAGTATAAATAATGCTGGTAACACCATATCCATGCCTGTTCTTATCTTCCTTTGTAGTTACAGGAACACCTTTTTCAAATTTCAACTGCTCATAGCAGCAATTTTCAAAGCGAATGATCAGAAACTTGTTTTTCTGATAAACAGAGCCTTGAATTATTCTGTCATCTTCATCCTCATATTTTGCCACACATTCCATGGCATTATCTATAATATTTCCAAAAATATTGCTGATATCGCGGACAGCCAGATTCTTCAGCAACCTTCCATCTGCATTGCAGATAAATTGAATATTTTTCTGCGCACACTGCATCTGCTTCTGGGTAAGAATGGAGTCCAGCACTGCATTTCCAGTTACCTTTTGAGAATCATATTGTTGTACAGCCGCTTCCAGTTCCTTCAAATAAGTCTCCCGTTCTTCTGACGAGCAAGCACTCCGAAGCGCCGCAATCTGGTGTTTCAGATCATGGCATTGGCGACTGATATATTCCGTGTTCATTTTATAATCCAGATATTGCTTGTACTGCAAATTTAGCATATGATTGATTGCCATCAATTCTTTTTTGACACTCTCTTCCTGCCAGCTTCTTTGAAGAAAAAGAATTACCGCAATTGCCCCGAAATCAACCAGTGTTCTGATGATTGCCAAAATCATACTTGCATCAATTTCCACTGTAGTCCGATAATCCACACGATAAAAGCCCAGATTTCCAACAATCATAGCTAACAAAGCAATCAGAACAAATACCAGTGTCTGTTTCTTTTCCATATCTGCAAAGCGTTCTGAAATTTTTCTTTCCAGATAATAGAAAATTCCATACGCAAGCAAAAAAGAACTGACCAATATAAAAAATGCCCATCCATTCCATAAAGTAGCTCCACCAATAAGCCAGCAACTCAGCATCCATTCTGCGGACGCGGCAAATTCACCGGTTACAAATCCAATCATGCCGTAACCTATTGCACTACAAAAATCTATTTCACAGATTACCCATATGCATAAGATCATTACAAGAACACTGATTACCATATCAATAATCCATTCAATAGTAGTTCTCTGCAACCAGCTTACGATTACAAAATTTAATGTTAAAATTACAATCTCAGATAGTAAAATTTCAACCAAAGAAATTATTTTGGACTTCCTTTTTTCCAGAAGCAGGATCATTACTGTAATTCCAAGCCACTGAGACAACGCTGTAATAAGCCGAGGAATTCCCGGCAATGCCGCTTCAAACATATTCTCCCTCTCCCATATATTCTGTCAATTGTTCCATAAACTCTTTCTTTCTAGAACGGCTCACCGTCAATGTCTCGCCATGTACCAGAATCTCATTATTTTTCACACTCTGTACCTTTGCAAGATTTACGATCAGTCCGCTGTTACAGCGAAAGAACGGCTTCCCTTCCAGTCTTTTCTCCATTTCTTTAATGGTACAGTAAAAAATAATATCTTCCTGTTCCAGGTGAATATGAAGATAATGTTCTCTGTTTTCCATATAGAAAATATCGTTTAAACTTACATTTCTTACACCTGCCTGAAGCTGTAAGGACAGATACTCCGCTTTTTTACTTTCCAGTTCTTTGCGTGCCCTGTCCATCTGCTGGGCAAAAAGTTTATAGCGCACTGGCTTCAAAATAAACCCTCTGGCTTCCACATCGTAGCCTTGTATGGCATACTCTGCCATATTCGTAATGAAAATAATAATAACCTCTTTGTCTTTTTCCCGAATCTTTCTAGCAGCTTCCATACCATCAATATGCTTCATGCGAATGTCCAGCAGGATAACTTCAAACTGACCTGCATATTCATCCAGAATATCAATTCCGTCACAATAAATTCTGGTCTGTATGGAAATCCCCTTTTCCTTCCCATATCTGGAAAGAAACTCCGATAACTGCTCTCTGTACTTTTCTTCATCTTCCACTACTGCTACATGAATCATTTCGTTTCTCCCTGATTTTTCGTTCTATCTGCTATTATTCAAGGTAGCATCTTTTATTTAATACTGCAAGTAAATAACTGTTACTATTCACTCCGTGACCCGGAATCTCCAATTTCCCCACGCAGGTTCTTATTTTTTCGCCACCGCTTCGCCCAGCCGGTTATATATTGTCTTCGCGTCCAGAATGTGCGGCACTCCCGTAGCGTCCGCCGTGGCACCTGCAGTTACCAGAATGTACTCCCTGTCGTAAATCTGTGCAAAGCTGGCCAGGCAATGTCCGGCTTCGGAGGTGTAACCGGTTTTACCACCCAGAATTTCCCCGCCGGTTACCGATGTATCTGACATATTTTTAAACATGGTACTGTAATAGGTAATTCCATCCGGATGTACATTGGTAGCTGGCGTAGAATGGAAATGGCTTTCTGCCACTTCACGGAAAGTATCATTATGTAACGCATACTTAAGCAGCAGCGCAATATCATATGCTGTACTATAATGTTCTGGATCATGTAAGCCCGTACAATCCATAAAATGGGTATCCTTCATCCCAATGGACTTGGCCTTCTTATTCATCTTTTCCACAAATGCTTCTTCTGAACCTGACACTTCATCTGCCAAAGCCAGACAACATTCTGCTCCGGAAGGCAGCATTACGCCGTAGACCAGATCACGCACTCTCACGCTCTCCCCTGGCTGAAAGCCTGCCTGTGTAGCATCCTGTCCGTCCAGAGCATAAAAAATATTCTCACTTAAAGTAATCTCATGATCCAGATCTGAAAATGCTTCCAGCGCCACAATTGCAGTCATGATCTTCGTCATGGACGCCGGATAAATCTGCTCTTCCCCATTTAGATTTCCAATGACCTTTCCGCTTTTTACATCCATTAAAAGCACATTTGAGCTGTTCACTCCCGACACATCCAGTTCCGTCACAGGCGGTCTGTCGAAAATCCCGAGCACTCCCGACACTTTAGCACTAAATCCTCTATCCCAACATAACGTCAAAGCCAACACTGCCAGGATCAAAACTTCCACCAGTGCACTAATCAAAACCCGACGTCTCTGTTTCTTTCTACGAGTTCTCCTCTTTCGTTCCATCTGCGCCCGTTTGCTTCGCTCGTCCATTTGGGTTCTCCTTCCATTTTCCACTGCTTTTATACGCTCTTCTTGCTTTCGTCTATTTCTATACTCAGCCACAGCAAAGCACCACCTTTCACCTCAAGCTCCATTCCAGATTTTCTTTTTGTATCGCTGGTATTTTCCATACTACCACATCTCTCTTTATAATTTCTATAAAAACGAAAAAAAATAAGAGCAAAGTACACATACGCATACCTTGCTCAGTCCTTATACATTTACAATTTATCGATTAGTTTCAATACCCTTCTGGCACAGATACGAATTTCTTCTTCTGAAAGCTCCCCACTTCTGTAACCATCCAGAATACTTTTATGATCATTCGCACTTCCCGGCATGATAATATCATTTCCGGCAGCTGTGCACTTCCATGGAATACTTCCGTCCTCAGGTTCCGTAGTATTCCAGTCCGACATGATCACGCCCTCAAATCCCCACTCATCACGCACAATTCTGGTACACAGATCCTTGCTGTTTGCGGCATGTACCCCATTTACCAGATTATAGGAGGACATAATTGCCACAGGTTTACTCTCCTTTATGGCAATCTCAAATCCACGACAATAAATCTCACGAAGAGCTCTTTCAGAAAGATGAACATCTACTCCCATACGATTATCTTCCTGATTATTGCATGCAAAATGCTTAATCGTTACCCCGCATCCTGCTTTACCCTGAACCCCTTTGGTAACTGCTGCTGCCAGACTTCCTGCAAGCAGCGGGTCCTCTGAATAGTATTCAAAATTTCGTCCGCACAGGGGATTTCTGTGAATATTCATTCCCGGTGCCAACCAGAGATTGACGCCAAATTTCTCCATTTCCTCAGCTATCATTTCTCCAAACTCTTTCAACAGCTGCCGATTCCAGGACTGCGCCAAAGCTGTACCAACCGGAAAAGCAGTACAGTACTGATAATACGTATCTGCATTTTTGTGAGGCTTTTCTGTTACCAGAAATCCATTTTCCAAAGAACCAAGAACACCGATTCCATAAACAGAATCATTCTCGCGATTCACCTCATAACTTCTTTGCAGTCTGATACCAGCTGGTCCGTCTGCCATGATCAATACCGGAACTCCATATTTTTCATAAAGAGCTTCTGAAGTTTCGCCAGCTGAACCAGGCACTTTAATCCCTGCTGCTCCAAGATTGCTGCTAATACCACCAGTATTTCCGTATAAAAGTGGGATCAATTCTTCTACAGGCAGCTCTTCTGCCAGAATTTCCAGCGAGTTTCCCATGACCAGAGACTCTCGGTCAACATTTCCAGCCTCTTGTTTTCTCTGCAATGCTTCAAACTGTATGGTGGGAAAATCAGCATTTCTACTTTTCTCCAGCTGCTTTTCTGCAGCCTTTACATTCTTCGAAGCTTCCAGTTTTTCAGATAATTCAACCAATGCTTCCAGTTTCTGCGTCTGCTCCAGAACTACGTCCTGGTTCACATTTATAAAAGCCTCCAGCTTCAGATTGGCTGAATTATTTCCAATCCAGAGACCATACTTTCCTGTTTCCACAATCCAGGCATTTGCATCCTCAAAAAAGCTTGCAATAGTTTTTCCATCAAACAGGATCTTTAACTCCTGTTTTTCTCCCGGCTTTAATACATTTGTCTTTGCATATCCAACCAGGCGATGGTATTCTTTCTCTATCCTGCCCCGGGGAAGTGATACATACACCTGTACAACTTCTCTTCCTGCAAAGGTATTTCCAATATTCTCTACAGATACATTTACTGCAATCTTATCCTTGTCAGTTTCAATACTGCAAAACTGAATCCTAAAATCTGTATAAGAAAGACCGAAGCCAAAAGGAAAAAGTGGCTCTACACCAAAACTGTCGAAATACCGATAGCCCACATAAATTCCTTCTTTATATTCTTCCAATTCCAGATTTCCATTCAGATAACTAAAATTCTCTGCAAATGGCACATCCGCATATTTTTTTGCCCAGGTTGTTGTGAGCTTTCCGCTTGGAACAGCTTCTCCAAGAAGGATCCTTGCAACCGCACGTCCCCCCTCCTGGCCAAGCTGGGAAATATTGAGGATACCTTTTATCCACTGCGCTTTTTCCAGAATGTCTGTAAGCTCCACAGGACCACCGGCATTTATAAGCAGAACAATAGGCACACATCTGCTGTTTAGAAAAAGAATATCTTTCTCTTCTCGTTCACTAAGATAATAGTCACCTTTTTCAAGACGACGGTCTTTTCCTTCACCAGAAATACGGCTGATTACATAAACAACAATTTCAGCTTCCTGGATATCCATTTCAGAAACAGGACGCCCCTCCGGCATGATAAATGGATTGGATGCATAGGCATCAAAAGGATTATTTACATGCTTTGCTTCTTCAAGAATTTTCTCTTTCCATATAAGTCTCGCTTTCTGATAGCGATGTTCATAATCATCCAGCCAGTCCCTGCTGGTGATCCGAATTCCGGATTCTTCCATTCCTTCGTAAATGGTAATATTCTGCCTGTTATTTACATCTCCGGAACCAATCCCCCCTTTTACAGTTTTATCCGCACCGATGCCCAGAAGGGCAACCGGTGCAGATAATGAAATGGGAAGAATATTTTCATTTTTCAATAGGACAATGCCTTCCTCTGCCGCTTTTTCTGCAAAAGAGCTATGCTTTTTCTCGCAGACAGATATTTCCGGATTCAAAGTCCCACTGTGCTTAAACTGTGTAAACGCCATTACTCTTTGACACCACCAAGGGTAACACCTGCAATAATATACTTGGAAAGAAGCAGGTACACAACAATGATCGGCACGATCGCAACTGTGATCATCATGTAAATTTTACCCATATCAAAATTCATATAATCAGCACCACGAAGAGTAGCGATCAGAATCGGCACCGTCATTTTACTCTTGGACTGGATGATCAGGGCCGGTACAAAGTAGTTGTTCCAGGAACCAACAAATGTAAAAATCGCCTGAACTGCAATTGCAGGCTTCATAATTGGAAGCACAATGCGATTAAAGGTATGGAATTCTCCGGAACCATCGATTCTGGCAGCCTCTACGAGAGAAAGCGGCAGAGACGACTGCAGATAACTGTACATAAAATAAAATACAGCTGGAGATGCAATGGAGGGAATAATCAGCGGCAGAAGGGAATCATATAATCCCATCTTCGTAACCAGACGAAGGAATCCCATTGCAGTAACCTGCGTTGGCATTACAAGAATTGCCATGATAAATGTAAAAGCAACCTTTCTTGCCTTAAACTCATAAGCATAAAGACCATATGCCGTAAGGGATGAAAAATATGTACAAAGTGCGGCACTACAGGAAGATACGATCACACTGTTCAAAATTCCCCGAAACATTGGAAAGCTTCCGTCGTTTGCCACGTTTTTCAGATTCTCAAGGAAATATTTTCCTGGAAGTGCAGAGAAACCTTTCTGCAGATCCCCATGAGATCTGGTTGCATTAATTATCAATACGTAAAAAAAGAACAGGCACATAAAAGACAGAAGAATCAGTACGATATGTGCGAAAACTGTTCTGAATTGGCTTCCTGCTTTCTTCTTCATCTTCTTAATCTTCTCCTTTCTTCCTTAGCACGTTTTTTTGCAGCCTTTTTGGAACCATCTGGATCATTATCATTGGTCATACGATATACGATGAAGCATAAAATACCACTGATAATAAACAGGTAAACAGATAATGCACCAGCCATACCATAGTTCTTACTCTTCAGATGACTGTTCAAGAACATGATCAGCGTCATAGACGTTCTATCTGGATTGCCCTGTCCATTTGTCAGGATCTGTGGTACATCAAACATCTGAAGACCACCAATAATGGATGTAATTAATGTATATGCAAGAATCGGTCTGATCAGCGGCAATGTAATATAATAGAAACGTTGAATACTGTTGCATCCATCCAGGTCAGAAGCCTCAAAAATATCCATACTGATACCCATAACAGCCGCCATCAGCATAATCGTTGTATTTCCAAACCACATAAGGAAGTTCATAAAGCCAATTAAAGATCTTGTTCCAACTACAGATCCCATAAAATCAATAGGGTCTTTAATCCATCCAAGAGACATCAGAATAGAATTTATTGGTCCGTTTGTAGAAAACATAGTAAAAAATAAAAGTGCAAATGCAGATGCCATAATCAGGTTCGGCAGATATATTACCACTTTAAAAAACTGTTTTCCTCTTATTTTTAAACGGGCATCTGTAAACCAGGCTGCCAGAACCAACGCAACCACAATCTGCGGCACGAATCCGATCAGCCACAGAATCAATGTGTTTGCTCCATATTTAAACATATCGGATTTCAGCAGACTGATGTAATTTGCCATTCCAATAAAATTGGGTCCGATTTCTTTAATTCCAGAACGGAAATATTCAAAAAAGCTGTAACGGACCGTATCAACCAATGGAATCAAAGAAAAAATCAAATAGGTTATAAAAAAAGGAAGGATAAACAGGTAGCCCCATTTTCCATAATTAATGCTTTTCTTGTTTTTCTTCATAACAGTTCTCCTTTACACACATCTTACAGAACAGGAGAGAATCCTATGTTACAGGATCCTCTCCACGTTCCTTATACCAATTTTCAAATGTCACATGGACATTATTTTTTTAATAGTATTCTGCAAGATGTTTTTGCAAACAAAATCCTCAGAACTATCTACATTATTCCGGCCATTTAACCTCAGAGATCTCAGGATAACGCTCTTTAATAGCAGTCTCGAAGTTTGCTTTTGCTTTATCAAAGTCAACATTTCCCTGGAAATAATCACTGAAGGAATTCTGGATCAACTCTACGCATCCCTGGTCATAGGCAGAAAGCGGAGCAATCTTAATGTTCTCTGCAACAGGTGAGAAATATGTAAATGGATTCTGTCCACCAAGGAACTCAGAAGAGAAGTTTGCATCATCTGTAGCAGCCTCTGCCATACCACTCTTTGTATTTGTGAAGTCTGAATAATCCTTAGAAATCTTTAACAGGTTGTCTTTGTCTGCAGTCATAGCAAGGATAATGTCTTTTGCATGCTCTGGATTATCAGTACCTGTTGCTGCATGAATGTAAGAACCGCCCCAATTGTATTCCTGCGGAGGATTTGTAACTGCCCATGAGCCTGCATCGCCATCCCAGTTTGGACTTAATGTAAAGTCGATTCCCCATGCCGGAAACAGGAATGCAAATACTTTTGACTGGGAGCCCATAGCTTTGTTCCAGTCATCGTTCCACTGTCCTTTTACAGTAGGGTTAAGGAAACCTGCATCCAGCCACTCTTTTGAATCATTTACCCAATCCATAATCTTCTGGTCAACTGTAATGGTTGTCTCACCAGGCTGTACCCAGGACTGTGCGATGCTGTTTCCATATAAACGGAAGGTATCTGCATAAGAAGCAAATGTGTAGTAACCTTTCTCCTTCAGTTGAGCAGCAGTCTCTTTCATTGTATCCCAGTCTTTTACTTTCTCGCCTACTTCTGCCGGATCATCTGTTCCAAAAACTTCTTTTGCAATATCACGACGGTATACCAGAGTTCCTGGGCAGCACTGCCATGTAGAACCTCTCTGTACTCCGTCAGCGTCAGAAGCAGTTGTTCTTGTAAAATCGTACTGATCTGCAAGATCTGTATCCGGGTCAATTCCAAGATCTGTAAGCGGCATTGCTACATCTGCATCTTTGTCTGTATATTTGAAAACATAATCGGTCTCAGTTAAGAAAATATCTACTTTATCATCATCAGATGCATCAGCCTGATTCAGAAGCGCCTCATCAAGCTTCTGCTGGTAAACACCATCCTGGTTTGGGTTGATGATCCAATGGATCTCAGTTCCGTCTTTTAAGGTTGTAACAGTTCCATCGCTGGAAGTGGACTCAACTTCTGGATAAATAGCTTCCAGACGTGTACGGAACTCATCGTTCCAGGAATAGATGTTAATAACCTTTCCCTCTTCTCCTTCTGCATGTGCTACGGTTGCTGTTGCAGCCATACCGGTAACTGCCATAACAGCTGTAAGTAACATAGATACTGCTCTCTTCTTCATATAAAAGATCCTCCTTTTTTAAGCATTTTCTTAATGCTGTATCTCTTTGGTGCAATAAATATACCATTTTTATTTTTGACATTATATTATTTCTCTTAACAAAATATCAGATTCGTGTCATAATATAAAAAATGACTCATTTTTGTTTGGGAGGGGATTACATGGCAATATCAAAAGACTGGTACAACACAGAACTTGAAGAAAATGAAACTGAATCCAAGCACAGACCGCCTTCTGTTGAATATTCCTTTTATGCGGCAGTAAAAACCGGAGATATGGAAACTGTCATACAGAACTGTAATGCAGATTCTTTTACGAATCTGGAGGGAACCGGAGTCCTTTCCAGAAACCCTGTCACGAATCTGAAATACCACTTTGTGGTTACAGCTGCGATGCTTACCAGATATTGCATTGACGGAGGGATGGAGGCAGAGCAGGCCTACCGGCTTAGTGACTTTTACATTTTAAAAATGGATTCCTGCACTTCCCTGCGACAGATTGCAGACCTTCACCACACTATGGCAAAGGATTTTACCGGAAAAATGATCCTGCAAAAAAAATCATCCGTACTTTCCAAGCCAGTTATGCAGTGCATTGATTACATCTATGCTCATATAAAGGACCGTATCACCATAGAAGACCTTGCCTGCCACACCGGTCTTTCCCAGAATTATCTATCCAGGGTATTCAAACAAAATCTTGGAATTTCCATCAGTGACTACATAAGGGAGAAAAAAATAGAAAAAGCCACACATCTTCTTCGCTACTCGGACAAAGCAGTAGTTGACATCGCCAATTACCTATCGTTCTCTTCCCAGAGTCACTTTATTCAGGTATTCGAGAATTTCACTGGTCTGACTCCAAAAAAATACAGGGATAGGTATTATAAATCCATGTGGTAAGCTGACCGCGCACGTAAGGCTCCTGCAATGCATAATTCTCCGCCTTACATAAAAAGACCGGATATTCAGGAATAACCTTTATTTATGCATTGTTATTCCTGAATATCTGGTCATTTTTCTAATTCTTTATCCAGATTAGTTCAAAATAATATTAATTTCATGTACTTTTTCCAAAGTCAGTTTTTCTATTTCAGAGCGCTTCAGGCGAGCCTGCCTGCCGCCTTCTGCCGACAGCAAAGTACCATCACAAAAGGTTTCTTTTATCTGCACTTTATTCCATTCTTTTTTCTCCCTGTTAAAAATGTGAATAAAAAATTTCCTTCCGGCAAATTCTATTTTCAAGGAAGCTTTTCCTTCCTGATCGTACTGCTCAGGCATAAGTGCAGGTGCTATCACCATATCGCCCAGCTGGCCTTTTACTCCAAAAACTTCTGTTATCATGGTCAGCATATACCAGCTTGCAGCTCCGGTCAGATATGCGTATAAGCCTCTTCCCTGATTATCGAAATATTCCGGGATTCCCGGGTACATTTTGCTGCGTTCAAAATCCATTGCAGTATCAAGCAGAGTCTGAAGAACTTTGTATCCTTCTTTGGCGTGACCGTTTTTGTACAATGCATTGGCATACATAACTGCCATATGGGAAAAGACGGCACCATTTTCCTTTTCTCCATATGCAAATCCAAACATTCTTCCCAGGTCAAATTTTTCTTCCTTGAAATCTGTATTCAGGCGGTAGCCACCGGCTTTCCTGTCATACAGATATGCATCTGCACTTCTGCAGATTGCCTGGATCTGTTCCTCTGTAGCGGTACCGCTCATGACGGCAAACACCTGTCCGGTAAGCATCATTCGGGCGTTACACTCTGCACCGGCTTTATTGTCGGTTTCATCTGAAACCGCACTGTATTCTACTTTTCTTCCATGATTATCATAATATCCATTAAACCAGCCTTTATCCCCATCCTGGATCCATTCATTTTTCCGAATATTTTCCACGAGCCAGTCTGCTTTTTCTTCCAGATTGCTGCATACCATTTCCAGAGAAAGCACTGCTTTATTTCCACTGAGATTATGAGCACTCAAATCAGTATATTGCTTCAAAACCTTCTGTTTTTCCTCAGGGCTTTCATATAACTGTTTTCCACAGGCAAACAGACATTCCATTTCTTCTGCAAGCTCAATCCTGTTAATTTCCTGAACGCGCTCTATTTCTCTAAGCACATAAGCGATATCCTTCAAATTTCCAGCATAAGCACAGGTAAAGGCCACACTCTCACCTTTTTCCCAGGCCATGTCCAGGGCATCATTCCAGTCTGCTCCATGCAGACGCATTTCATTATGATCTCCCACATCAAAAAATGCGCACAGATTTTGAAGAAGAATATGTTCCAGAACAGTCCCATGATATATTTCATTAGCATCTGTTTTCTGTAAATTACCATAACTGCTGTTCCATTCTTCATCATGAGCTGTTCCACGTTTTGACTGAAGATCCTTAAAATATGGAATCTTCTCAAATAAAACATCAAGATCCCCGGTCTGATCCAAATAAAGCTTCGTAGTTACAAACGGCCAAAAGCTATGATCCATCCATACACGGGTAATATTATTCCTGTCTGCAATAAATTCTCCCTGACCACTTCCTATAATTGTGGCATTTGTTCCATCAATACGAACACCTCCATAATTATCAATGATCATCTGTCTTACCTCAGATGGCTCCATGATCAACAAGGCAAGGCAATCCTGCCATAAATCGCGCCAGCCGCGTCCCCCTTTTCCGTAATCATGATAGGGGAGAAAAGAACAGCCATAAATTCTTCTGAGGATTGGCTGGAAACAGATCCATTTCAGATAATTATCCGCATCTTCGCTTCCAGTTTCAAACGCTACATTAACTTTCCGAATCCAGTGTTCTTTTACTTCTTCCAGCATATTCCGTACCTGGGAGCGGGTCCTGCAGCCAGAAGTCAACGACTCTATCCATTTAGAAGCTTTTGCCAGATCTATTGCCTTTTTATCTGTATTCTCCTTTCTTGGGAACTGCTGCCCACCGGCATCTGCAATCCCACATAGTAAAATATAACCAGCTGTTTCCCTTGGTTTCAGTGTTTTCCGGCTGAATCGGATGCCTCCAACAGCCTCTTTTCCCTGAAGTTCTGTTCCAGAGGGTTTTCCGGGCTTATTAATTCTTACTGCCTCTGGATTCAGAAAGGTTCCGCCTTCTCCTATAAACTCCTCCACTGTAGGATAAAATGACTCTGGCTTCTCTCCGTTTTCATCTGAACCGTATACAAAATATGTAGTATTATTTTTCTGATGTCCCCGCTCGTCAAAGGACAAAACCGGGGTTACTTCCACACCATAATCCGTGGTCCGAATTCGATGGAGAAGGGAGGTAACATGGCGGTGATCTCGAAGATTATCTGCACTTCTTCCATATACTGGAATTGCACCTGTTGGCACAATTTCCACTTTTTTTTCGGAAATATTTGTGATTTCCACATATTCTACTTCCATGTCCCCGGAAATTGTAACAAAAGAAGTTACTTCTGCCTGAAGACCATATTTTTGTGATTTTCGGGAAATCTTCTGCCACATAAAACCAGCTTCCAGTGTGCTTTCGTCCTGCTTATCTGTAAATTTCTGAAATTCCTGTTCTGCGGAATTTCCACAGACAGACCAACAGCCCAGAAGCTTCGGATCTGCTCCAGACAGAGCAGTATCACCTGCTTCTGTGCTTTTATATACCTGACACCAGAAATTTCTGGTATTTCGGTTATTATGCAGGTTTTCAATACTTACAGGCTCAAGAAGGAAATGATTCTGATCTGTTTTGCTGTCACCTCCCAGATTAGGGGTGATACTGGATTTCAGTCCTTTTTCTCCCGCCAGAGGCAGATACAGACCGCTATAATTTTCCGGATCATGTATAATAAAGCTTCCGTTTTTATCCTGAAATTCTATATGTTTCATCAATGTTTCTCGCTTTCTGCCTGCGTCCACCCACCAGGCCTACTAAATTTTTACGACAGATACAATTCAACCTCAGTTTCAGCAGTCAGCTTATCCTGTGGAATATAATTATCTTTTAACTCTTCACCGTTTACAGTAAGTTTCTTAAATCCACTCTCTGCATGTCCCGGATTTTGCACTTTAATGTGCAGGTGACAGCCGCGGAAATCTTTTTCGACTTCAAATCCATCCCATTCTTTCGGTATGGACGGTGCGATACGAAGGCCATAGAAATCAGGACGCATTCCAAGAATACCTTCCACACATCCTACCATAACAGTAGACGCAGTTCCAGTAAGCCAGTGTACATGAGAACGGCCAAAATTCGGACTTGCTTTCCCCTCTGTAAACTGACCATAGCAATATGGCTCAAGCCTGCGGATCTCCGCCTTATCATTCTGTGCAGCCGGAGCATTTTCCATAAAGTAGCCAAATGCTCTTTCTCCATGTCCCATTAATGCTTCTGCCAAAATGATCCATCCCTGTGACTGGGAAAAAATTCCTGCATTTTCTTTTGTTCCTGCATTATAAATTACAGCCAGTGCGCCGTCAAAAGCATGTGCGTGATATGGGGGATCCATGAGAATAGCACCATACTCTGTATTCAGTCTTTCATAAACCTGCTCAAGTGCCAGTTCTGACTGCTCCTTTGTTGCAAGCCCACTGATTACAGCCCAGCTCTGGGGATTCAGCCACATATTTGCTTCCGGATCTGTACGCTGTCCGATTATTTCTCCTGCTTCTGTAAAACCGCGGATAAACCGGTCTTCATTCCAGCAAAGCTTTTCAATCAGTTCCCCAAGCTTTTCCTGGCTTTTTTCCAGATATGAGATATATTCTTCATCTTTTTCGTAAGCCGCAAACTCCTTCAAAATGGTCATTGCATAATAAAACTGCAAAGCTACAAAAGTAGATTCTCCATCTTTTCCAAGCCTCAGGCAGTCGTTCCAATCTGCATAAAGTCCCGCCGGCATTCCATGTTTTCCAAGATGTTCCATCGAGAACTGGATCGCACGTTTCAGATGCTCATATACTGTTCCTTCATCTTTATTGGCAAATGGGATTACCTCATCAATAAAATCTACATTTCCTGTCTCTGACACATACTTATATACAGTTGGAAAAAGCCATAGAGCATCGTCAGCACGATATGCCGGATGCCCTGTTTCCTGTACATAAGAAGCATCGTCCGGCGTATCCTCATGTCCTGGATTGTGGGTGAATTTAACAAGAGGCAGACCACCACCATTATCTACCTGGGCAGACAACATGAAACGGATCTTATCCGCTGCCATTTCAGGTGCCAGATGGATCACGCCCTGAATATCCTGCACAGTGTCGCGGTATCCATATCCATTGCGCAGACCACAGTAAGTAAAGGATGCTGCTCTGGACCAGATAAAAGTCATAAAACAGTTGTAAGCGTTCCATGTGTTGATCATGGTATTAAATTCATTACTTGGAGTTTTTATCTGAAAATGTGAAAGCTGTCCATGCCAGTAACTGATCAGTTCTTCCAGTTCCCTTTCGCAAACCTGCTGGCAATTTTGGTCATAACGCGCAACAATCGCTTCTGCCTCGTCATTTTTTTTCATACCTACAAGAAAAGCCATCTCTTTCTTTTCTCCCGGGGCAAGCTTTAACACTGCTGTCAATGCACCACAGCTGTTTTCATTATAATTCCCCTCACAATTAAGCTTGCCGTCCATTACTCCTACCGGGTTTCCATAACCGTGATATCTCCCCAGAAATGCTTCTTTTTCACCGCACCAGGAATCCACTGGCACGCCGGCCAGACCCAGGAACCGATTTGTCACATCTTTGTTATCTACCTTTTCTCCTTCATCAAGACGATCCAGATTTGCATGGATCATCTGGCGTACACGGTTTCCTCTGAAAACAGTTTTGGTAATATACTGGGAATACTGCAGATTTACCTGATCCTGCTCATAGTTGCTGTTGTTAGTAAATTCCGCATATCCGGTTACATTAATTTCTCTTTCCTTATCAGAACAGTTCTCCACACAAAGGCTCCACACCTCATAAGACTGTCCCAGGGGTACATAGTACCGAACCTCAGAATGAATACCGCTGTAATCTGCCATCATCCTGGTATAAGCAGTACCGTGGTGACATTCACTTTTATATTTTTCAAGATCCTTTCCTACAGGCTGCCATGACGCTGACCAAAAATCTTTCGTTTCATTGTCCCTCAGATAAATATATCTTCCCGGCTCGTCAAACTGATTAAAAACATAACGTAAAATTCTTCCGTTAGCACCAGACTTTACAAAGCTGTATCCGCCTGCATTATTGGACACAATGGCACCATATTCAGGATCTCCCAGATAGTTTACCCAAGGCGCTGGTGTATCTGGCCTTGTAATCACATATTCTCGTTTCTTATCATCAAAATATCCATATTTCATCCCTGCACACTCCTCCTGGTCTTTATATTGACCCAATTTTTCCATATGATATCTCATATGATAAAAAACATATACCAAAACTCACTATAAAATATCAAAATTATGACATGAAAAAAAGCACCCACCTCGCGGTGAGTGCTCTTCATCTCATCTATTAAGCTAATTTGATCGGGTTGATCTTCACTCCAGGACCCATTGTCGGAGCGATAACAACGCTCTTTAAATACTGTCCTTTCAGTGTGCTAGGTCTAGCCTTTACAATAGCTCCAATCAGCGTCTGGAAGTTGTCGCTTAACTGCTCCTCAGTAAAGGAAGCTTTACCGATCGGCACATGGATAATGTTTGATTTGTCAAGACGATACTCAATCTTACCAGCTTTGATATCATTGATAGCTTTTGTAACATCCATAGTTACTGTACCAGCCTTCGGGTTAGGCATTAAACCTTTCGGTCCAAGTACACGACCAAGACGTCCAACAACACCCATCATATCTGGAGTTGCAACAACAACGTCAAAGTCAAGCCATCCCTCGTTCTGGATCTTCGGAATAAGGTCCTCAGCGCCAACGAAATCAGCACCTGCAGCCTTAGCTTCCTCAGCTTTTGCATCCTTAGCAAATACAAGAACACGGACAGTTTTACCTGTGCCGTGTGGCAGAACTACTGCACCACGGATCTGCTGATCTGCATGACGTCCATCGCAGCCTGTGCGGATATGAACTTCGATAGTCTCGTCAAATTTGGCAACAGCAGCTTTTTTAACTAAGCTGATAGCTTCATTAGTATCGTATAATGTTGCGCGGTCTACTGCCTTAGCAGCTTCCACGTATTTCTTTCCTCGTTTCATTTCTATAACCTCCTGTGGTATTTGCGGGGAAAAGCCCTCCCACTTACTATTTGTGATTAATCAACTACTTCAATTCCCATACTTCTTGCAGTACCAGCAATCATGCTTGCTGCTGCTTCGATGGATGCTGCATTTAAGTCTTTCATCTTAAGCTGAGCGATCTCCTCAACCTGAGCTTTTGTAACTTTAGCAACTTTTGTTTTGTTCGGTACGCCGGAACCGGATTTGATGTTTGCAGCTTTCTTAAGAAGAACTGCAGCCGGCGGAGTTTTGGTTATGAAGCTGAAACTTCTATCTGCGTAAACAGTGATTACTACAGGAATGATCATACCATCCTGATCAGCTGTTCTTGCATTGAACTCTTTTGTAAACTGAACGATATTTACACCGTGCTGTCCAAGAGCCGGACCTACAGGTGGTGCTGGAGTTGCTTTACCAGCGGGAATCTGTAATTTGATATATCCTGTTACTTTCTTTGCCATTTTCGGCACCTCCTATGTGGTATTGGCGGGGGTATGTCCCTCCCACGATATTGTGTTACCTTTGTCTGTTACATTTTCTGAACTTCTGCGAAACTGATCACAACCGGTGTTTCGCGTCCAAACATCTCTACATTGATCGTTACAAGCTGCTTCTGCGGATTGATGGCAGTCACAACGCCTGTAGTCTCTTTCCAGGCTCCGCCTGTTACTACTACGGTATCGCCCTCGACGAAATCAACGCGGACAGTCTCATCTTTGATGCCCAGCGGCTTCATTTCCTCTTCTGTGAGCGGTACAGGCTTGGATCCCGGACCAACAAACCCAGTCACTCCACGGGTATTCCGGACAACATACCAGGTATCGTCGTTCATGACCATGTTGATAAGAACATAGCTTGGGAACATTTTTCTCTGGACCTGCTTGGAAACACCATTACGCATCTCCACAACGTCTTCCAGAGGAACCCGTACTTCCAGAATCTGATCCTCAAGATGTCGGTTTTCAATTGTCTTCTCAATGTTGGCCTTTACCTTGTTCTCATAACCGGAATAGGTATGGACAACGTACCATTTTGCTTCTGACATACAATCACCTTTGTCCTTATTTGATTAAAAGATTAATGCATTCCAGAATGCCTGCATCCATCACACTGATGATCACACCGAGAATTACGGTTATGACAATAACAACAACTGACTGTTTCATCAGTGTATCACGGTCTGTCCAGACAATTTTGTTGAACTCTGCCTTCAGCCCCTGGAACCAGGATTTCTTCGGCTCCTTAACCTTGGCGGTCTTGCCTGCAGATTTTTCTTTTTCTTGCATAGCCTAACCTCACAATCTAAAGTGACTATTTTGTTTCCTTGTGCATTGTGTGTCTCTGGCAGAACTTACAATATTTCTTGGTTTCCATTCTCTCAGGATGGTTCTTTTTCTCCTTGGTCATATTGTAGTTACGCTGCTTGCACTCTGTACATGCTAATGTAATCCTAACGCGCACAACTTCCACCTCCAGTGTTTTCATTTGCATGGTCTTAAATCAGCCTCTTCGGTGTATCCGCCACCGTTTTTCGGCATAAAAAAAAGACCTAACTTCCATGTCGCTTGTACAGTTTACCACACAGCAGACATATCCGTCAAGTCTTTTACATATAATTCTTAAGGATTTTTTGACCAAAATTTTCTGTCAAAGAATATCGAAAAATTCATTCTGATTTAATGTAAAATCACTTTCATTACAGACCGAGAAAATATAATTCTCAAATTCCATCGTCCTGAAAAAGCCTGGTTTTTCCGGTGATTTTCCCAGTGCAAATCCCGTATCTGTCCGGACGATCTCGAAGGAATCAAGCGGAAGGCTCATTCCCCTGCCAGTCATTTTCATATAACTTTCCTTTAAAGTCCAGAGCGTAAAAAAGGCTTTGTCCTGATCTGCCGCAGTTTCTATATATTTCCGTTCTGATGGGCAAAAATAATGCGACGCAATCTCAAGGGGCGCGTTTACTGCTTTTTCAATATCACAGCCTACTTCCCGGTCTGATTGCACGCCAACAACGTAATCCCCAGCATGAGATATATTAAACGAGCCCAAAGACGCGCCGCGAGTTTGACCTGCCTGCCGCGAAAAATGGAGATGATCCGCCACAGGCTTCCCATTCTCAGAGTATTTCAGACAGCCCTCCGAAAGCCCGTTTTCCTCCAGGATCTTTTTGATGATAATTCCTGCACCCAGGCTTCTTTTACGGTCATCCGGCTGAAGATACCGGATGACCTTTTTTCTTCTTTCTGGGCAAACTTGTTCCAGAAGGTTTTCATTCTGCAGGGGATCCGCAAGAGCATTGATATTAATTCTGTATAATTTTATCATTTCTTACTATAAAAAGTACCGCATGCTGCCTCCAGCTACAGCCATTAGCTTCGCCATGCACGAATTTAGCCTTTACTTCTTCTCAATGTTGATCTTCTGGTCAAATCCGGTAAGGCTGAAAACATCGTACACTTCATCAGAAACATTTACGATCTTAAAGCCTTCTTTGCCTGCCATTTTCTTATAAGCGGCGATTACCAGACGAAGTCCGGCAGAAGAAATATATTCCAGGTTTGCAAAATCAAATACAAGGCTTGTAGTGCCTGGATCAAGTGCTGACAGCTCTTTTTCCAGCTGCGGTGCAGTCTGGGTGTCAAGCCATCCGGTGATCTCCATCGTTACTTTACTGCCTTCTGTTTTACTTACAATTTCCATTACAATTTCCTCCTTTAAGTTACGGGAAACACGTTCTGCGGGTTTCCGGGGTTAGCACGCAGCAGGCGCTAGGAGGGGACTTATTCCAACACGAGTCCCCCGCCCACTGAGTAAATCAGTACTGCCCAACAGTATGCAATACAGCCTCTGCAGACAGTAACTTCATTCCATCATTAGTCAAAGAATGCCAGTCTGTCAAGTGCCTCAATAGCGCTTTCCAGATATCTGTCATCTGTTACCGGCCACTTGTAGTCCAGTCTGTAAAGAACCTGTGCGGTGAACCTGTTGCTGTAATCCAGGGTATAGATCTCATTCTCATTATGAGAAGTATACGCGATCAGTCCGGAAACCACATCTGAATCATCGCTGGTCTTCGCAAATTCTTTTACTGCAGCCTCAAACTCTTCATCACTTACAATGTCAATGTCAAATCCATGTTCCCGCATTGCATAGATCAGATCTGCCATGTAGATATGGTGGCTGTTGCATGCGTGGAATACGGTAAATCTCCGGTCTGTCTGTACCAGTCTCAGAACAGCCAGTGCAGTGGAGTCAATTGGTGAGAACTCTGTGATCTCATGCATTGCGCCAATTGGGAACTTGCCAACTGCCTTATAGCCTCTCAGGCTTCGTAAGAATCCATTTGTAATAAAGTTAATCTGGAATTCACCGTCTGAATTTCGGCTCATCAGGTTTCCTACACGGATAACCTTTCCGTCAAGACCTTCCGAAACAGCCTCCAGTACAGCTCTCTCTGCAAGGAACTTGGTGCGGATGTATTCGTTTGTAATGCTCTGTCCAATGTACAGATCGTTTTCATTAAAGACTCTGTCCATTGGCGGAACACCGTTGGATCCTTCTCCACCTACAGAGACGGTAGAAATCTGGATCAGTCTGCGGCCATTGTTTTTACAGAATTCTATCAGATTTTCTACTCCGTGTACATTTATTTTTTCAAGCACATCTCCAGCTGCGAAATGCTTTACGCAGGCAGCACAGTTGATAATGGTGCTGAATTTATAATCTGCAAATTTTTCCACCTGTTCTTTCGAGGTAATATCACCATCTACGCAGATGATACGCTCTCCAAACAGTTCCTGGCATGGATTATCGAAATAGTACATCAGCATGTGCATCATTCGTTTCTCCATGGACTCGTATTTGCCTTTCCGTACCAGGCAGTAAACCTTGCCGTCGTAATTATCCAGATAAGCCTTCAGAACATGGATTCCCAGGAAGCCGGTTGCTCCTGTGATCAGGATATCACCAATCTCTTCCTTTGTCACCTGGTTCACGTTTTCTTCCACATTTCCGCTGATCACGCTCTGGATCCGGTTGTAATTGTAGCTGGAGAACTCGTTCTCGCTCTGCGGATTTTCAAATGTCTCGCTGTTATCCACGATCGCAGAAAGCTCGCGGATGGTAGGATATTTGAAAATATCGGCATATACAATGGAAATATTCTTGGAAAGGCACATAACGGCAACCTTTGATGCAGTAAGTGAGGAGCCTCCAAGTTCAAAGAAGTTGTCCTCGATTCCTACTTTTTCAATGCCAAGTGCTTTTTCAAATATCTCGCAAAGTGCGATCTGGACAGCGGTAACAGGCTCTACATAGTCTGTGCTGGCTGTAGTGGTTACTTCTGGTACCGGAAGTGCCTTTTTGTCGATCTTGCCGCCAGGAGTTACCGGCATTTCCTCAAGATGAACAAAGAAGGAAGGCATCATGTAATCCGGGATCAGCGGATTCAGGAATGGCTTCAGCTGGTCTTCCGGAATGGTTTCACCGGTATAATATGCGGTGATATATTTGTTTCCGCCTTTTTCAATTACGGTAACTGCTGCATTCTTTACCAGATCGTGCTTCAGAAGGGCACCTTCGATCTCACCAAGCTCGATACGATAGCCGCGGATCTTAACCTGGGAATCAATTCTGCCAATATACTCAATGTTTCCGTCACCTTTCATGCGGACCATATCGCCGGTTCTGTAAAGGCGTTTGTCCTCGTCGCATACGGAGAATGGATTTTCCACAAATACGGAAGCCGTCTTCTCTGGAAGGTTATGATATCCTCTTGCGATCTGGCGTCCGGCGTGGCAAAGCTCGCCAGAAGCGCCCACTGGAAGCCGGTTCATGTTTTCGTCCACAATGTAGCTGCGGATATTCCGCTGTGACTTACCGATTGGGATGTTATCGTACTGTTTATCAACCCAGAACTCTGTGGAGGAAACGGTATTCTCCGTCGGGCCGTAGCCATTGATCATCTGGTAGGTCCTATCCCGGTAATACTTGAACTTTTCACCGCCCAGGGTAACAAATTTCAGGCTCGGAGCGTCATCAAGAAGCTCTGCAACCAGCTCGCCCATCTGGGTCGGGAAGGTAGCTGTAGTAATTTTTTCTTCTTTTATGAATTTTCCAACAGCAACCGCATCTTTTCGTATGCTCTCTGGTAAAATGTACAACACAGCACCTGCGGTAAGCGGGGCAAACAGATCGATCACAGATGCATCAAAGCAGAAGCTTGCAAATTCTGCCACAATATCATCTGGAGTCAGTTTCCTTGTCATAAGGATATACTCGATCAGGTTCAGCAGGTTCCGCTGCTCCAGCATAACGCCTTTTGGTTTTCCGGTGGAACCGGAGGTATAGATCATGTAGGCCAGGTTCTCCGGTTTCGGGGCGGTAAGCTCTACAGAAAGCGCAAAGTCTTTGGATTCTGCTGCCACATCATCCAGGCTGATCACATTCTGGTCGTAGAAACCTACCAGGCTGCGGTAACGGTCGATTACAAGCAGGTTTTCTGCCTCGGAATCCTTCAGCATGTACTCAATTCTGCTCTGCGGATACTCCGGATCCAGCGGAACATATGCGCCGCCGGCTTTCATAACACCGATATAAGCAACCGCATATTCCTTTGTTCTTCCGCACAAAATACCTGCTACTTTCTCTCTTCCGAATCCGTTTTCGGTGAGCTTCTGGGCAACATAGTCTGACATGTGGTCCAGTTCTTTATAAGTAAGCTCGCCCATTCCGTCTCTTACAGCCGGTCTGTCCGGATATTTTGCAACAGCTTCCCGGAACAGATCCACAAAGGTCTTTCCAGCATGGGAAGGATCGTCTTCCATCCTGGTCTCTTCCTCAAACATCAGCTTGATCTCTGATGGCTGGTATTCTCTCAGGATTCCATCTGCCATTGTTTCCAGGTTGTCTGCAAGATACTTGATGGTCTCCTCATTATACATGTCACCTCTGTACTCAATCTCAAAGACAAATTTATTTCTCTCAATTGAAATACTGATGGAAACAGGTGCCTTCGCCGCATTCAGCTGAACTGGCTCCTCCTGTGCATATTCCCCGCCGATATTATCAAAGGCAAAGTTGTCGCCTTGGTAAATTACCATCGCATCTGCTTTGATGTTAAACTCGTGGCTGATCTGGGAGAACGGATAAATATCGTTGTTCATGGAATTAATCAGCTGCTGCTGAACATCATTCAGGCAATCCTTCGTGCTTCCTGAGAAATCACAGTAAACAGGAAGTGTCTTTACCAGCATACCCACGGTATCGGAAAGCCTGGAATCGTTTCTGCCGTGGTAAATGGTGGTAAATACTGCGTTTTTCTTGAAGTTGTATTTTCCAAGTGTGATACCAAAAGCAGAAATAAAGAATACATTCTCTGTAATTCCATGCTTTTTGCAGAATGCCTTCACATCCTGTACGGAAAACTCACTGGTCTCGCGGTGGTACATCTCTGCGGTAGGTACTGCTCCGCTCTTGTCCGGATAGAAGTTGATACTTCCGCCGGCATTTTCGAAAATAGATTTATAGTAATTCTCTGCGTTTTTATAAGCATCACTTGCCAGCGTATCCCTGTTATCAAGAGCCAGGTCATAGGAAGTATACGCTTCCACTTCCAGCTTTTCTCCGCTGTAAGCCCGGTTGATATCGTTCAGGATAATGCCCAGTGAGGTACCGTCGGCAATAATATGGTGAATGTCAAGGAACAGATAATTTCCATCACAGGTTCTGTAAATTTCAAAACGGAAAAGTTGCTCATTAAACAGCATGTACGGGCGAACCAGTGTCTCCCGGTTCATTCCATTTATGATCTGTGTCTTATAAGTCAAAGCGTCATCACGTTTCTGAAGAACCTCTCCCTCGTCGCTCATGAAAAGACGGGTTTTCAGATAAGGATGGGCTGCAACGGTGCTGTCAATTGCTGCTGCCAGCTTGTCCAGATCAACCTTTTTGTCAAGCTTCAGAAGATATGGGATGTTGTAAATGGTGGAGCCCATATTTGCAGTACACTCGATAAAAATTCCCTCCTGGGTATTGGTGAGAGGATAATTTTCCTGAATTTCATGCTGGGTCTCTTTTCCGGCAGTCTTCACGAAGCCCTCTAACATCTGGATGGTCGGGTGGTCCTTAATGTCAGATGTTTTTATTACAATGTCAAAAGCCTTAGAGATCAGGATATTCAGCTTGATAGCCGTAATGGAGGTCAAACCTGCCTCATAAATATCTGTGGTAATACCAAATTCGGTATAGCCCAGTACCTCTGCAATGCAGTCGAACAGCTTCTGCTGAGTCTCATTCTCCGGCTTCACAATCTCTTCCACTTTTCGCTCTGGAAGCGGAAGGGCTTTTTTATTTACCTTCTGGTTCTGGTTCAGCGGGATCTTGTCGATCTGCATGGTAACGGCCGGAACCATATAAGGAGGCTTGGTTTCTTTGATGAAGTCATTCAGTTTACTTATGTCAACCTGTTCGTCAGATACCACATAGGCTGCAATGTATTTTCCGCCGCCATTTGGATCATCAAAAGCAACTACCGTCGCATCCTTTATGCCTTCGTATCTTCTGATCACTTCCTCAACCTCAGAAAGCTCAATTCGGAAGCCTCTGACCTTAACCTGGGAGTCTTTTCTTCCAATGATCTGGATATTTCCATCTGGAAGATATCTGGCAACGTCACCGGAATGATACAGGACTTCGTAGCCTTCGGCATCGTCATAAATATTCCTAGTATAAACTTCCGCTGTTTTCTCCGGCTTATTCAGATAGCCTCTGGAAACCTGCCATCCGGAGATCATCAGCTCACCGCAGGCGCCATATGGAAGCAGGTGACCAAACTTATCAGTTATATAAAGTTTGAAATTATCAAGCGCTTTTCCTATCGGGATATTTGGATAATATTTATCCACTTCGAATACGGTTGTAAAAATAGTACACTCTGTAGGACCATAAGCATTAAAGAATCTATAATCCTTCGGCGGTTCCATAGGAACAAGCTTCTCACCACCTACGGAAAGATACTGCAGGCTCTCGCAGCCCATTTCCATTGCAAACTGTCTTCCAACCTGTGTAGTCATAAAGGAATGGGAAATGCCATTCTCTTCGAAATAACGCTGAAGGGCAATAAAGTCAAGGCGGATCTCTTCAGGAATGATATGAAGCTCTGCGCCGTTTGCAATTGCACCGTAAATATCCATCATAGAAGCGTCAAAACCAAAGGATGCATAAGCCGCTACTTTGGAGCTGTCATCTAAATGGTAATACTTTTTATACCAATGGCAGAATGCGGTGATATTTCCATATTCCAGCATACAGCCTTTGGGCACGCCAGTGGAGCCGGAGGTGTACAGTAAAATAAACAGATCATGAAGCTCTGGCTTCTTAAGTTCCACGTCACGCTCTTCCAGCTGTGGGATCTCATCTGTAAACAATACAGGTCCCTGGTATCCGTCTACCAGCGGCAGAAGCTCTCTGTCTGCGATCAAAAGCCTGGCAGCAGAATCCTCCAGCATGTACATCAGACGGTCTTTCGGATATGTAGGATCAAGAGGCTGGTATGCTGCACCGGCTTTGATCACACCCATTGGCGCGATTGCCATGTATTCGCAGCGTGGGATCAGGATGGAAACAACATCTTCCCTGCCGATTCCCTGGGATGCAATGTATTTTCCAAGTCTGTCGCTGATCTCGTCCAACTCTTTATAAGTGTATTTTCTGTCTTTATATACAACAGCAGTATGGTCCGGAATGGTCTCCACCAGTTCATCAAACATATCCGAAATTGTTTTGTTTCTGTCGTATTCACTTTCTGTATGGTTGAATTCTGCAATCTTATCCACTCCACGCTGGGAAATCACGGAGATTTCGGAAACAAGTTTTGTCTTCAGCGCGGAACTCATAGCCGCTTCATAGGAATCCAGGATTCCGGCAATAAAGGCCTGGCTGTACATGTCGCTGCGATACTCTGCGGTAAGCACATAGGTATGATTGTACTCTCTTACCTGAATGAGCAGCGGCATTTTTGCCATATCCAGGGAAAGGTCGTGGCCTCTGGCAATGGTGTCTCCGATTGGATAATCGTCGCTTAACTCTGCCTGGTATGCAAAAGTAAGATCCGAATTCAATCCATATTTGGCACAGATATCGGAAAATGGGAAAATATCATTTGCCATGGAGGATAACATCTGCTCGGAAAGCTCTGCCATATATGCCTGTACAGTGGTTTTCGGGTCAAATTTGCAGTAAACAGGAAGGGTTTTTACCAGCATGCAGACTGTGTTCTCAAGTCTGGAATCGTTTCGTCCATTATAAATAGTGGAAAACAGACTATCCTCTGCATTGGAGTATTTCGCCATAAGGATGCCGAACAGACCTGTAAATAAAATGTTCGGGGTAACGCCCAGCTTCTCACAGTAAGAAAGAATAGCCTCTTCCTTCAGGCTCATGGTCTTTTCCAGATAACCCTTTTCCGGAGCTTTTCCATTCAGGTCCGGCATAGGAAGGGATTCGGTTTCAATTCCTTCAAAAATGCTGTCATAGTATTTCTCGGCTTTTTTGTATTTGCCTTCTTTCATCTGTTGCTCTTCGTCAAGAGCCGCATCAAATCCGGTATAGGACTCTTTTTCCAGCTTTTCGCCCATATAAGCCTTGTTGATATCTTCGAAAATAATATCGTAGGAGTTTCCGTCGGCAATAATATGGTGGAAATCTGTAAAGAGGTATTTCTTATCTTCTGTCACATAAATTGCCACACGAAGGAGACGTCCTTTTTCCAGCTTAAACGGACGTACAAGGCTTTCCTTCTGGCTGGCAAATTTTTCATTTGTGGTCTCGATCACTTCCGGCACAAAAGTCTCATTGCCAGGGCGCTGTACCATCTCCCCATTATCGTCAAGATATACCTGCGTGAGCAGATAGGAATGGGCATTTACCATTCTGGCAACTGCATCAGATAATTTCCGGGTATCCACTGCAGGATCCAGTTCGAAAAGGAAGGGGATATTGTATACGGTACTCTCCGGATTCTTGCTGCATTCTGCAAAAATACCCTTCTGGGAACCAGTAAGAGGATAAACCTCTCTCTTTTCGTAGGTTCTGATCTTTGGTGCCAGCATGATATATTTTTCCAGTTTTTCCACGGTGTTGTTCTCGTGGATATCGCTTGTTTTTACAGTAACGCCAAATTCCTCTGAAATCAGGACACAGAGCTTCATTGCACTAATGGAGGAAAGGCCTGCCTTATAAAAGCTGGTGTCAATTCCGAAGAAGTCGTTTTCTACTACTTTGGCTACAATGTCAAAGATCTTCTTCTGCATTGGTGTTTCCGGCTCTTTCAGGTTCTTTGGCTGAGCCACCGGCTTCGGCAATGCTTTTTTGTCAACTTTGCCATTCTGGGTTAATGGCATTTTTTCCAGCTGGATGAAAACGTCTGGAACCATGTAATGAGCCAAGGATTCTGATGCATAACCGGCAAGCGCCTCAGTATCGATCTGGCGGTCTGCCATAAAGTAGCAGCAAAGATATTTATTATCAACCGGTACGGTAATACTGGTGATGATTCCTTCGAAGCTGTTGATCACTTCTTCGATCTCTCCAAGCTCGATCCTGAGGCCGCGGAGCTTGATCTGATTGTCAATTCTTCCGAAAAATTCAATCTCCCCATCTGGAGTGATCCTGGCAAGGTCACCTGTTTTATAGGCTCTTTCTCCGTTAAGAGTGATGAAAACCTCTGCTGTTTTTTCAGGCAGATTGATGTAGCCCCGACCTACGCCAAGACCTGCAATTACAAGCTCTCCTGTCTCTCCGTCCGGAAGAATCCTGTTCTCTTTGTCAACCACATACACCTGAACATTGCCGTTTGGCTCTCCGATGGTAATGTTTTTGCTGTCGGTGATCACCTTCATGGTACAGCTGATGGTGGTCTCGGTTGGTCCATAGCCGTTCATAATATAAGCATCCGGGTTTACTGCGCGGATCTTGTCAAAAAGTGCAGGCGGGAATGCTTCTGCTCCTACGTCAAATACCTTGATCCGGGCTGCTGCTTCCTGAAGCTGGGGCAGATCGATCATATTAGAAAGATAGGTAGGAGTTGTGGTCATAATATCCACTTTATTTTTTACAATTAAATCTCCAAGCATAATGGGATTCAGAATCTCTTCATCGCTTGCGATCACTGCTGTCATTCCATTGGTAAGAGGGAGAAACTCCTCCAGTACCGAGACATCAAATGTCATGGCTGCCATGGAAAGGGAAACACTTCCCCTGCTTACATAGCCATACGTCTCTGCATTCTTAGGATTGGGATTTACAAAATTGGCAAGGTTGATATGCTCGATCATAACACCTTTTGGCTTTCCAGTGGAACCGGAGGTGTAAATGCAATAGCAAAGGTCATGCTCCTGAATCCCGGTATCCGGGTTTTCGGCATTTGGGTTTTCCAGAAGTTCTTCAAGCAGAAGCACTGTACCGGAAAGCTTGGAAAGCAGCTCCTGGCGCTCCTTCTGAATCTCCCTTGTGGTAATAATAAAGGGAGCTCCTGCATCCTCAAAGATGAACTGTACACGGTCATCCGGATAGTCCGGGGCTGCAACAGCAAATGCGCCGCCAGCCTTCAAAATACCTTGCCGGACTGCATAAAAATCACAGCAGCGCTCCAGTACCACGCCTACGATTTTTTCACGGCCAACGCCTTTTTCAATAAGAGAATGGGCAATTCTGTTTGCTCTTTCATTCAGCTGTCCATAGGTAAAGCTTTCCTTACTTGTGGCTACAGCGCATTTGTCAGGATGAAGCCGTACCTGTTCTTCAAATAATTTTGTTACAGGCTGAAACTGAAAAACAAAATTGCTTCTTTCGTTAATGTCAGACATTTCCTGCACCTCCTAAAATGATATTATGGTATTATTCATATCAATTGCGCGGATATAATCCATTGTTTTTGAAATCTTTTTCACCAGCTCGATTCCATGGATATCGAAATCCTCATGGTCATAGCTGTATTCCAACGGATTAAAGTTCACACCGTTGTCCCTGATCCTCAATCTGCAAATGTCATCCTCCAGGCAAAGATTGATGTCGATCCAGTTGGAGGTTTTTCCGCCATATTGGATAATGTTCACGGTCATCTCTTCTGCACACACAGCGGCAAGATTGGCTCTGTTTCCAGATACGCCGTTTTCCTTGCAAAAATCCATGATCCTTCGGTTTACAGTTCCAGCCTCCTCCATGGTGCTCTTGATGGAGAAATCCAGATTGATTCCAGGATTTTTGTCCGGGACAATATAAAAGGTAGAATTTTTGTGTTTGATCTTACGGAAGATCCAGGCTGCGATCACGGTTATGATCTCCGTGGCTACGAATGCGACACCAATTCCATTTGTGCCGATTCCATCAATCTGTTTCCAGATCGATATTCCGATAAATGTTGCAGGCAGAACTGCCACTGCATTTTCAAGGAAGGTAACAAAGCTTGCGATGGCGGTTTCTTCGATGGATTCATAGTAGCTCACAATAAATTTATTCCAGAGATAGGGAATAACACACAGGGCAAAAATGCGCAGGGCATGAACCATTTCCCTGCCCAGTTCTCCGCCGCCTCCAAACATAATGGTGATCTGCTCGGTGAACACCATGATCAGGACGAATATAACGGCCAGAACCATGTAGCTGTATTTCAGCATTTTGTTGCAGAGAACGCGGATTCCCACGTAATCTTTTTCGCCGAAGAGGATTCCGGCAACGTTTGGGATCACCCCAATGATTCCGCCGGTCAGCATTTCCACGATCAGAAGAACATTGTCGCAGACTGTGAATACTGCCATTCCGTCTTCCCCGATCTGGTTCATGATGATGGTATTCAGGCCAAGAGCTTTTACAAAATTGGTTGCCATGAAAACAAGCATGGGCACACCTGTGACCACGGCTTCCCTGACGATCACGAAGTCCTTTGGTTTCAGCCGCACGAAACGGATATTTCGCTTATCAGAACGGACGTAGAAAAGGAACACTACCATGGCAAAAAGGAATCCAAGTACGGTTGACAAGGATGCACCTGTGACTCCAAGGGGTGTAAATCTGAGGAATATGTAATCCAGCACAAGATTTATCACGTTGGCTGCAATCAGGTAGATGGAGGCAAGCTCCGGATGGTTCTCCACGCCAAGATAATTTACCATCAAAAGACCAATTCCGATTACCGGCGCACCCAGCATGCTGATGCGGATATAGTCTCTTGTATAGGTTGTCAAAATGCCGTCGCCGGATACCAGAAGTCTGGAAATAGGACCTGCGGTAAAGAAGGCACAGATTGAAAAAAGAAGGCCTACCACAAGGGTTACCAGGAAAGTGGCTGTGAATAGTCTGGAAGCACCTTCCTTATCTCGTTTACCAAGCAGATTTCCTACTGCAATGGAGCCTCCTACACCCAGACAGTAGCCGGTCAGCTGGACGATGGTTTCCACAGGAAGGCTCATGGTGACTGCGGACATGGCTTCTACACCAATTAAATTACTTACAAAAATGGTGTCCACAATGTTTCCCAGTTGAAGAGCCAGCGACATCATAATGCCTGGAACAATGTACTTGTTTAGCTTCGCATTTAATAGTCGGTTGTTTCGGTTTTCCACTGATTCATCCCCTTTTTCATTGGTATTTTTGTTGTCCCCATAAATAAAATTGGACTTTCCCATATTTACTTTTAATTTAGCAAAATTAGGAGGATAATTCAATAAAATGAAGGAAATGACGGTTTATTTAGCGAAAATGACATAAAAAATACCGCTTCTCGGAAGCTCCCTCTTTTTGAGGATCCTCCAAGAACCGGTATTGTGTTTTTCTTATTCAGCCTGCGGATTCCAGGTGTTGTTTTCCAGTTTTTCCAGCATCTCGTCCAGGGTGACGGTATAGGCAACTTTCACGTCACTGTCCTGTTTGATAATGAACTCAGACAGGCCATACTCGCTTCCATTGTCTGCCCAGTCGTAGGTGTAACCCAGTCTTGTCCATGGATATGCTCCGTCAAAATAGCTGGAAATGATATTGGCATCAAACCATTCTTTATAGTCTGCATCCACATCCCCAGCGAAGGAGTCTGTCATTTCTACAGTTCCAATGTCCGTAACGTAGGCCGGGCGGAATACGTCTTCCGGCTTCGCCCACATTGCTGTGAAATAATTGGATTCATTGTCCGGGCGCAGGCCGATCAGCTCCCGCAGTCTTGTGGCCCAGTCAGTGACGCCGTCCTTGTTCTTCTGGTACCAGTCTTCCAGCTCACCGCCGGTGAAGGTCCATACATTTCCCCACTCCAGCTTCACATCCGCTCCATCCGGGTAGCTGTCCGGATATTTATGGAAAGAGCAAAGAAGAATTCTGCCTTCCTCATCATAGACGGCATAGGGCTGTCCCTCATCCAGGCTTACTACAGGAAGGATTTCGTTGTCATCAATGATCATGGCATCTTCTACAGACTGGTCAAAAAGGACCTGCAAGTCTTCCCCGCTGTCAGAATCGGTTGTCTCTTCTTCGCTGTCCGCAGCAAGAACACTTACTGGTGCTCCGGCTGTAACTACCATTGAAGAAGCCAGGACTCCGTTTAAAAGCAGCATTTTCCATAATTTGTTTTTCATATGATGGTATCCTCCACACTCTTTTGTTTTCTTGTCTACAGGTTTCGTACGGTAGTGTTACTGACCGCGCCGCGACCAGCAACACAATCCTTCATAACTATTTTATTATTTTAACTTATTTCGTACACTTTTGCAATATAGTAATAACAAATCAAACTATATTAGTCAAATTCCTGAACAATAAAAAAGGTCGCCGCTCAAGCCAGAACAGCAACCTTCCTATACAAAATCATTTAAAGAATTTCTAACGCCCTGTGACAGGCTACCTTGTGCCCTTTTTCTACTTCCTGCAGCACCGGAATCTCCTCCTTGCAGCGGTCTGTGGCGTAAGGACAGCGGGTGTGGAATTTACATCCGGATGGCGGATTGTAAGCACTTGGCACGTCTCCCTCCAGGATGATACGCTGACGTTTCTTTTTCACATCTGGAAGTGGGATTGCGGAAAGAAGCGCCTTGGTGTAGGGATGCATAGGGTTGGAATAAAGCTGGGCTTTCTCCGCAACCTCTGCCACGCTTCCAAGATACATAACCGCAATACGGTCGCTGATGTGACGTACCACGCTCAGGTCATGTGAAATAAACAAGTAAGTCAGATTTTTCTTCTGCTGCATATTTCTCATAAGGTTCAGAACCTGTGCCCGGACAGATACATCCAATGCGGAAACCGCCTCATCACAGACAACAAATTCCGGATTCAGGATCAGTGCCCTTGCGATTCCGATTCTCTGTCTCTGACCGCCGGAAAACTCGTGGGGAAAACGATTCAGGTACTGTTTATCAAGACCAACCTCCTGGAGGATCTCTTCTACCATTTCCCTGCGCTCTTCCTTTGTGCCGATCTTGTATACCTCAAGAGGTGCACTGATCAGATCATAGACGGTCATTCTCGGGTTCAGGGAGCTGTATGGATCCTGGAAAATGATCTGCAGCTTCCGGCGCATTTCCCACATTTTCTTCTTATCATAAGTGAGGATATCTTCCCCGTTGTACAAAACCTGGCCCTCTGTGGCCGGGATCAGACGTAGGATGGTTCTTCCCAGAGTGGATTTTCCGCAACCGGACTCACCAACAAGTCCCAGAGTCTCGCCCTTTTTCACAGAAAGGCTCACATGGTCAACTGCTTTTACCACAGATGGCTGACGGTTTAGAAGACCTTTTTTCGCCGTAAAATATTTGGATAAATCTTTTGTTTCCAACAAAATAGTACTGTTCTCGCTCATTATTTCTCACCCTCGTATCTGAAGCAGCTTACCAGAGAATTTTCAGCATGGTAAACGCCTGGTTTTTCTTTCATGCAGCGGTCTGTTCCGTAAGGACATCTGGGGGCAAATCTGCAGCCTGCAGGCATGGCATCTGGTGCCGGGACGGTACCCTCGATGGTATTCAGCATTTCCACATCCTCGTCAAGACGGGGGATGGAGTTCAGAAGTCCCTGTGTGTAAGGATGCTTCGGTCTTTCGAAAATGTCCTCAATATTTCCGTATTCTACTGCTTTTCCCGCGTAAAGAACAAGCACATCATCTGCAGTTTCGGCAACTACACCCATATCATGGGTGATCAGCATAATGGCAGTTCCCATTTTTTCACGAAGCTCGCACATCAGCTCCAGGATCTGTGCCTGAATGGTTACATCCAGGGCGGTAGTCGGCTCGTCTGCGATAAGGAGCCTTGGCTCACAGGATACGGCCATGGCGATCATCACACGCTGGCGCATACCGCCGGAAAGCTGGTGGGGATATTCCTTCATTCTTTTCTCAGGTGCTGCGATTCCAACTTGTTTCAGCACGTCAACAGCTCTTGTCCAGGCTTCCTTTTTGCCGCAGTTCTGGTGGAGCATAATAGGCTCCATCAGCTGGTTGCCGATAGTCAGTGTGGGGTTCAGGGCAGTCATTGGGTCCTGGAAGATCATGGCGATATCGTTTCCACGGATCTTGCACATCTCCTTCTCCGGAAGCCCTACCAGCTCTTTTCCATCCAGCTTGATGCTGCCGCCGGAGATCCGGGCGTTGCTGCTAAGAAGCTGAAGGATGGACATGGAAGTGACACTTTTTCCACATCCAGACTCCCCTACGATTCCAAGGATCCTGCCTTTTTCTATAGAAAAGCTTACGCCGTCAACGGCGGTGTTGATGCCTTTTTTTGTCTGAAACTGTACTTGTAAATTCTCTACTGAAAGTAAAGATGCCATAACTGTACTCCTTTTTTATATTACTGTGAAAGCGGTGAAAACACCGCTGACTGATTATCTATGAACTGCACATTCAGTTCCTGAAATCCGCCAGACACGAGAAGCAACTTCAAACATATCTTCTCATACCTGGCGGGTTCCAGGAGCTAGAGCCCTATCTGGGCTCCGCCCTTTTCCCCAGTATCATCGCGTGGAGCAGGCATATGACCTGCCCCGCATTGTTTCTAATTACTCTTTATCCCACTCCCAGGAAGACCAGTTCAGACCGTTGAAGTCTGCAACATTCAGGTTCTTCATGCTCTTGTTGTAAGCGGTGAGAAGGTTCTTTGTATATAAGTAACCCATAGCTGCTTTTTCCACAACTTTTTCCTGATACTCATCGAAGTATGGTTTTCTTGCTTCAAAAGTAAGCTCTGCGTTTCCTTTGTCGATCAGGTCAGAAAGCTCTGTGTCCTGAAGCTGGCAGAAGTTACAGGAGCTGCCTGGGTAGATCATTTCACGGCTCTCACTTGGGTCAAGAGTTCCGCCGGAACCGATGATTCCAAGGTCATGCTCGCCATCCAGCATACGGCTCATCAGAGTTGCAAAGTCCATCTGCTCGATCTCTACGTTTACGCCAACATTTGCAAAATCCTGTACGATCAGGGCTGCACATCTCTCGGTAATGCTGTTTCCGGAGGAGATGAAGAATTTCAGTGTCTGACCAGCCGGGAAGCCTGCTTCTGCAAGCATCTCTTTTGCTTTTTCAGGATCGTACTGAACCTGAACTTTGTCGTTATAATATGGGCTTACTGGTGCGATCGGAGTCATGATCGGGGTTCCCTCTCCCATGAGAAGACCATTTACCAGTACGTCACGGTTGATTGCCATATTCAGGGCCTGACGAACTTCCTGTGTCAGATACTCCTTCTGAGTATTGAAGATCAGAGTGGAATAGGAAGTTGTTGGAACAGACTCTGTTACCAGGTTGTCCTGTGCTTTGGCTGTTTCCCAGTCGTCAGTGAGTACGGATCCGTATCCGATTATGTCAAGCTCACCGTTCATAAGACCGGAAAGAACGTTTGCGGACGGTACCACACGGATGATGAGACGGTCAATGTTCGGAGTTCCAAGATAGTAGTTTTCGTTCTTTGTGAACTCCATACGCTCGCCGTTGATCTCGCTGTCATAGATGAATGGGCCAGATCCTACCGGATTTGCCCAAAGATCAGGAGCGTTGATCTCTTCTGCTGTTTTTCCCTCAAATACATGCTTCGGGATGATGAAAACAGTGTCGATATCCTGAAGGAAAGTATCCGGATACATTGCTTCTTTTAACTTGAAGGTTACTTCGTAATCGCTGTCTGCAGTTACCTCGATAGAGTCCTCGGAAAGCTCTGCGCCGGATTCGTCAACACCTGCAATATACTCCAGGTGATAGCGGCTCTTTGCCTCTACAGAAGGATCAGAATACATCTGGTAGCTGAATACAACGTCCTCTGCTGTAACAGGCTCACCGTCAGACCAGACTGCATCCTCGTGAAGCTTAAAGGTTACAGCGTCGCTGGCATCGTTTACCGTCCAGGACTCAGCAAGACGTCCCTCGATGGAACCATCTGCGTTTGTCTGTGTCAGACGGTCATAGATCTGGTCACAGATAAAACGGGTGTAGTTGCTGGTGGTGTTCAGCGGCATCATGGTGTCCCATGACTGGTCCATGGCAGCTGTTACCACTTTTTCTTCTGCCTCAGCAGCTGCCGGAACAGCGGTTGCTGCAACCATAGAGCCGGCAAGCAGAAGTGCGGCTGCTTTTTTCATGTTGAATTTCATAGTTCTCCTCCTTTTGTTCCTTTGTCGGGGATATTTTCTTTTTCCCAGACAGACTTTGTAAGATGGATCCATCCAGAAAAAAACTCCCTGGACCAATTTTATGTCAACGGACCATCCAGCCTTGTTGTAAGGCCTTAAGAGTCCTGCGACATTACAGCTTAATCTTCGGGTCTAAGGCATCGCGGATGCCGTCTCCCAGGAAATTAATACTTAACACAGTAACCAGAAGTGCAAGTCCCGGCGGAAACCAGATCCATAGCTTCTGGGAAAGCACAGTGATGGACTGTGCGTCGTAGAGCATATTTCCCCAGCTTGCTCCCGGCGGCTGTACACCCATACCAAGGAAGCTTAAGGATGATTCGGAAAGAATGGCGCTCGCCATCTGGAATGTGATCGCAATCAGGATCGGGGCAAAAGAGTTTGGCAAAACATATTTTGTCACGATCTTGAAATTGGATGTTCCAATTGCTCTTGCAGATTCTACATAATCTTTCTCAGATACGGAAAGTACATTCGCATAGATCAGTCTGGCGAACTGTGTCCAGCCAAGCACACCGATCACGCAGGTTACAGACCAGACAGACGGTCCAAGAACTGCAACCAGTACCAGGATCAGCACTATTGACGGGAAAGACATAAAAATATCTGCAATTCGCATAATGATCGCTTCAGCCTTTCCTCTGGCATAGCCGGCAACCAGTCCAAGAGGAACACCAATGGCACAGCTAATCAGCGTGGAAAGGAATCCAACCAGCAAAGAGGTTCTTCCTCCATACATCAGACGGGCAAAAACATCACGTCCGATGGCATCTGTTCCAAGGATATGCGTCCCTCCCGGCGCTGCGGAAAAGGCTGTGTAGTCTGAGGTGTAAGGGTCCAGATTCAGGATCATGGGAAGGAAAACCACCATAAGGATTTCCACAATCAGAACCACCAGACCTGCCATAGCCATTTTGTGCTCTTTCAGTTTATCAAGTACCTCGGAAAGATAGCTTACGTTTTCGTTTTTCTGTTTTTTCATTTTTTGTGTCCTATCCTCCCTTATTTATAGCTGATTCTCGGATCCAGGATTCCGTATGCCACGTCAGTCAGGATGTTTGCGATCAAAACTGCTGCAGCGATCATAACGGTGATTCCCATGATTACCGGATAATCCCGTCCGTTAATGGCCGTTACCATTAAAGAACCAATTCCCGGCCATCCGAAAACCTGCTCGGTTACTACCGCACCGCCAACAATAGAAGGAATGGACATTCCCACAACTGTGACAACCGGCGTAAGGGCGTTTTTCAGGGCATGCTTCATAATTACCTTCCATTTGCCAAGGCCTTTCGACTTGGCAGTACGGATGTAATCGTCCTGCATAACCTCAAGCATACTGCTTCGCATATGCCGTACCCACCCTCCGATCTGCTGGAAGGAAAGTACCAGACAGGGCAGGATCATATGCTTCATCAGATCTCCAAAAGTGTGCACACCACTGGAGCTGTACATTCCGCCAGATGGCAGAATCTGAAATACAATGGCAAACAGGTAAATGAATACCAGACCAACGAAAAAGTTCGGGGTTGCCATCATCAGCATGGAAAGTCCGCCGGAGAAATAGTCTCTTCCGGAATTTGGCTTGGATGCTGCAAAAATTCCAAGTGGAATGGATACGATCAGGGATAGTACAATGGAGCTGGCTGCCAGGATCGCAGTAGCTGGAAGCCTCTCCAGTATCATGGTTGCAACCGGTCTCTGGGTGCTGTAGGAGAAGCCCAGATTTCCTGTAAGCAGCTGCTTCAGCCAGGTAAAATACTGGATGATCACAGGCTGGTCCAGTCCCAGTGCCACTCTCTTACGCTCCAGCTCCGCCGGGGTAATTCCCGGATCCGCCAGAAGTGCATCCAACGGGGAACCTGGTGCCATGTTCAAAATGAAATACGCCAGTATGGTGATTCCGAAAAACGTGGGAATGGCAATCAGTATTCTTTTTAATATGTATTTCAATCTCATAGTGTTTTCTCTTCATCTCCTTTTCCAACCATGATGCGGATGATCTCTTTGTCGGTCTCGCACATGCCGTCTTTTGCCAGATGACCTACGTTCCGGATGGTGTTTTCCACACCATGGGTAACGATACCGTCTCCGCCATAGAACTGCTGGCCCTGAATATACATTTCATAGCCCATGATCCCGGCGTCAACTGCAGCGGAAATCTTGGCTGCGCAGGAGGCTTTCGCGCCATCGCAGATGATTCCGGAAACAATTGCCAGGGAATTCACGATTGTATGTGCAATTACCTCATAATCACCGCCGTAGAGATAGGCAATTCCGGCACCGCTTCCACAGCCCGCACTGACTGCGCCGCAATAAGCGGAAAGGGTTCCGATCCCGGTTTTCAGATGAATGGTCACAAGATTGGAAAGTACCAGCGCCCGAAGCATTTTATCATGGGAGACTTGCAGCTCTTTTGCAAATTCGATTACCGGAATGCTGGCTGTCATGCCCTGGTTACCGCTTCCAGAGTTGATCACAACAGGGAGCTCGCAGCCGTTCATTCTGGCATCAGAGCCTGCTGCTGCCTTGGCTCTGGCACGGATCTTAATGTTGTCGCCGTAGGTGTGGAGAAGTACTTTTCCAATGTTGGCTCCGTAGTTTCCACGAAGGCCTTCCTCGGAAATGGCCATATTGTAGTGGATCTGGCGCTCCAGCACATCCTTTACGTCTTCTGTGTCCACAGTGTTGGCGAAATCAATAATGTCTTCTATATTTAATATAGAGTGGTCGGTCTTTTTCTCTTTCTCATCAGAACAGACATCTTTCTGGAAAAGGGACTGGCCATTTTTCTCGATGAGGATGATATTGGTGTGGGTGTCTACAATGCGGACACGGGCATTTTCAGCGCCTTTGGATACGGTCAGGTCGATTTCAAATACATGGCCGGTAGACGCTGGGGTGATCTTTGGCGTTACCTGGTCCATGTAGGTTTTGATTTCTTCTTTCTGGCTGGGTGTTACTCCTGCGATTACTTCAAGGAGTGCTTCTGCGTCACCTGCGATCACGCCTGCACAAAGGGCAGCTGCAATTCCACGCATGCCTCCTGTGTTTGGAACGATGACGCTTTTTACGTTTTTGATTATGTTTCCGCTTACTTTAATATCCAGCTGATCGGGCAGATGACCCAGGGTTTTCCTTGCCACAGCGCCTGCATAGGCAATGGCGATGGGTTCGGTGCACCCCATAGCCGGGATCAGCTCTTCTTCCAGGATTTTTACGTAAGCCTGGTATTTTTCATCACTTTTGTGCAATGTTTTTTCCTCACTTTCGCACAGCTATATCAATACTTTAGCACACTATTCTTCTTAAATCAATTAAAAATAGTCGTATCCGCCGTGGATATCTACGATACTGCCGTTCATATAGCCATTTTTCAGAATTTCATATGCCATGTCTGCAACTTCGGAGATTTCGCCGAAACGGTGGAGGGCAATCTTGCGGTTAATGCGCTCATAGCTTTCCGGGGTGCGGTTCTTATGCCAGCTGGTTTCAATAAAGCCTGGGGCGATGGCGTTGACGCGGATCTGCTTTGGTTCCAGTTCTTTTACCAGGGATTTGGTGAGGAAGTGGATGGCGGATTTGGTGACGCCGTATACCAGGGAGGAGGAATAGGCTTGCTGTCCTGCGTAGGAGCCTGTGAAAAGGATGCTGCCGCCTTCGTTCATGATGGGGCGGAGTTCTTTTACAAGGAATACGGGGACGGACAGGTTGGTGTTTACGATTTTGGTCCATTCTTCGAAGGTGTAGTCTTCGTATTTGGCGTAGGTACTGATTCCTACGTTGTTTACCAGCCAGTCTACGTGGCCGGTTTCTTCTTTGATCTGGGCGGTGAATTTCATCATGTCGTCATAGGATGACATGTCGGCCTGGATCAGGTGGATTTTCTTCTGATTTTCTTCAGATTGTGCATGGAGAAAGCTTTCGGCTTGTTCTTTGTTATGTCCGTAGCTTACATATAAAATATCTTCCGGCGCAGAATTCGCCAGAATCTTCTCCGCAATCCCTCTTCCAATTCCAGATGTTCCGCCGGTGATTATGGTTACTTTGCTCATGGGGTGTCCTCTTTTCTGTGTATTATGTGGCTAATTTCATTATTTTCTATAATAGCAAGAACCAGATCTTACTTTCAACATTTTTATTGAAAATGACCTGGTTCTTAAATGCTTAATTTAGTATGTTTTATAAGTTCATCAGTCTGTCGTAGACGTCTTTCGGGATATACGGCTGCTGGTTGTGGATGGGTTCGCCCAGGCAGGTCTTGGGGTAGGCGAAGGTGCCGGGCTCCAGGCGGATTTCAAGGAGCTTCGGTGCCTGGGTGCCCTGTAAAAATGTGGATGCTTTTTCGGCAACCTCATCAGCTGCCATACAGGTGCTGCTGATTCCATAGGCCTTCGCTACCTCTGCGAAGTTGCAGGATGAGAAGCCGCTGCCTTCTGAGGTGTCAGCGTAGACCTGCTCGAAGTAGTCTCGCTGGAGGTGGCGGATCATTCCCAGGGCGTGGTTGTTCATTACCATCATGGTAATAGGAAGCTTCTCACGTCTTACCCACTCCAGTTCCTGAATGTTCATCTGGAAAGCACCGTCACCGCAAATGCAGGCTACTGGCTTGTCGGTGGCGTAATAAGCTCCGATTGCTGCCGGGAGCGCGTAGCCCATGGCTCCGTGTCCGCCGGAGAAAAGAAGCTTCTGATCTTTCTGGTTGTGAAAAGACTGATAACTCCATACCATGTGCTGACCAACATCAACTGCTACTGCAGAAGTATCTGCAAGAGCGTCGCTCAAAGCTGCGATCATGCGATTCGGGTAGCGCTCCGGGGTGACATCATCTACTGCGCGCAGAGAAGTACGAATATCTGTACATACTGCCAGCCAGTCAGTGAAATCATAGATTGCTGAGCCATCATATTTCTCAGCAAAGTCCCTGACGCATTTTGCATTTCCTGTGCTTTCCGCCAGCAAACGGATCACTTCTGCCGCATCTGCGCAGAACTTCATCTCGCCCGTTCCATTTTCGTGGATGTTTCGTTGCAAATTATATCCATCAATATCAACGCGTATAATTTTCGCATTTTTCGCAAATTCGTGGACTTTCGTACCGATCTGGCGGGTGCAAAGGGAAATGCCAAGGCAGATCAGCAGGTCACTTTTCGCATTTGCGATCATGTTTGCATAGCGGTGTCCGTAAGCACCTCCAATGCAGCCGAAATTCAACGGATCATCCCATGGCAGGGCTGACATTTCCAGAACACTTGTGATCACCGGGAGCTTCCACTGGCGTGCTAGAGTAAATAACTGGTCGCGGACAGCTTTGTCGCTGACGCCATGTCCCAGCATGATCACAGGACGCTTGGCTTCTGCCAATGCCTGGCGGATTGCATCCGCTGCCAGAGCTGTACAATGTGAGATTTCCCCATCTGCCAGTTGCACAGAATCTAATGTTCCGTTTGCAGCTGGCTTCACTTCCAGGTCCCTAACTGTCGCTTCGCTGCCGTTTGCAGCTGCGTCCAGGCTGCTCTCACACTCCCGATCCAGTCCCATCTCCTCCAGGCTCATGTCATAAACCGGATTCTTCACATCCCCACGCTGGATATTCATAGGCAGGTCAATGAGCACCGGTCCCTTGCGGCCGGAGTTGGCAATGTGATAGGCTTTATTCAGCGCTTTTACAATATCCTCATCTTCCCGTATCTGTACCGCATACTTGGTCACGGGCTTCGCCATCGCCACAATGTCGATCTCCTGAAATCCCTGCTGCCGCAGTCCCGGAATCCCTGAGTATTCATAGGTATTCAGCTGGCCAGTCAGGAATACGACAGGCAGGGAATCAAAATAAGCATCTGCAATACCCGAGATCAGGTTTGCCGCGCCAGGACCACTTGTGGCGTAGGCACAGGCGCATCTCTCTCCAGCCTGGGCATAACCGCAGGCTGCAAAAGCCGCTCCCTGCTCATGGTAGCTGGAATGGCTTTTTGTGTGAGGATTTTTCTCTATAGAATCAACCAGATGGGCGATCATGGTTCCCTGATAGCCAAAGAAATCATGAATACCCTTTCTCTGTAAAAACTCAACAATATAATCGGTTACTTTCATATTCTCAGCCTTTCTGCTGTATTCTCCACAGGTTCTCCCTGCCTCTACTTCCAGAACTTCTCAATCTTCGCCTTCAGCTTGGTACGTCCTGCCTTATCCAGCACATCCAGGTAAATATGCTGGATCTCTTCATCAGGAATAAAGATCTCATCATTCTTAAGGCTCTTCACAGTCGCCCTGGTATAAGGCTTAAATGCCTTCTCAAGAGCCGGATAGTCCTTATTCTTATACAGATTTATAATATAATCTTTATTATCCAGATAATACTTCTCAAGCTCAATTTTATAGGCACAGAATTTTACATAATTCCAGCTCCAGTTCAGATACTTTTTCGTTCTGGCAGCACGTCCGGATTTCTTTCTGGTGCGCATACGCTTCCGGATAAAGCTCTTCTGGCTGCCCACTTCCTGGAAATAGTCCTCATAACGGATCCGGGCACTTACCATCTCCGATACCTTCGGGGTATAGACCGGCAGCACCTTCTGCTGATAGTCTGTCCCATAATACCTGGTCAGATACGTATTGGTATCAGCCGGGACTGGAAATTTCTTCCCCTCAAGCTCCACGGTTCTGGTCTCGTCAAAGGTTTCCACTGGAAAATATTTCGTCTTTTTCTTCAGACGCACTACGTACTCCTGGGTGTTCTCCACATTCATCCGCCTGCAAAGCATACGGTACAGGCTTTTTCCCAGACGGCCTCTTCCAGTGATCAGGCGAAGCCTCATAGCAATTCTGCAAAGTGCCCTTTTCTTGCTCCACCGGTCTCCATAGTAGTCTGCCAGCTCATTCCAGCCAACCTCCTGGGCTCTTGTCCACAGATGCGCCAGCCGGAAACGCTGTTTTCCACGAAGAGGCAGGATATCCACGCCCATACCGGGATATTTGTAGTTTCTTCCCTCATTCAGACGGAAGCATAATGTATTAAGATCTGTATAACGAAGGAAAAATCCATAAAACCGCTTATTATTATTCATGGATTCCACAATTCTTCCATCCTGCGGCTCTCTTTCAAAAGCCTGGCGGAAGCGCTCCATGTCCGCAGTGCGCATATAAACCACTCCGGCATGAGGGCTGGTAACCTCCTGTCCGGTAACACAGCACAAAGTCAGCTCCGGTTCCAGATAATACGGGATTCCTTCTCTTTTACATATTTTGTCTATTTCACTCAGAAGCTTCACAACTTCCTTAATCTCTCTGTTCAAACTATGTCTGCTCCCATCTATCCATTCATAGTCATTTTTGTGTTACTGTTCACTTGTAATATTCTGCGAGGTGTTTTTTATAAACGAAGTTCACAGAAACCCCGGGAACCTGGCGCGAAATCATGCAAATACATGATTTGTGCATATTTCAGTCTTTTCTACACAAGTTCTTTCACCAGCTGCTGCAGTTCCTCTACACTTCCATATCTGCCAAGCCACTGGTCCAGATAATCAGAAGCATCCCCGGCCTTTGCATAAACAGCCGCTCTTCTGCTTCCTTCATAAAGATCTGTAAAGAAAATCCTGGCAAGCTCTGTGCGGACAAAACCTGTTCCCATCTGCCGGACAGCTTCCTGGTAATTCTTAAATGCCGCATCTGTCTGGCCCTGTTTTCTTCTCACGTCACCGATCACTTTATATACCTGTGCACGCTTTTCCTTGCGGATCTGACAATCCTTAGCCCGCTCTGCAAGCCACTCCAGATCATCCATTTCTTTGGCATAAACCAGATCCGTACGAACCTTTGCCAGCTCCGTCGGATAGCCCAGACGCTCCCAGGCTCTTGTCAGTGCACGCTTATAAATCTCTGTATCGTTATTCTCCGCAGGACTTTCAGCATTTTCCTTATCGATCCGCTTCAGGATCTCTTCCACCAGTTCTTCCATCTCCTGACGTGTTTTCGCCACATTTGCCCGGGACAGATAATAGTATTCCCGTACTGGCAGATTATCAGGCAAAAGCCGGTACCAAAGATCCATCAGCTTCATGGCGCCCTCTTTCTGTCCATGGTCCAAAAGCATCTGGCAGGTTTTCACCGTTTCTTTTCCATAAGGATTCAGGAATTTATCCAGCTCCAGCTGGGTAATTCCGTTATTGGTCTTCTCCCTTGCCTGGGCAAAAAGCTCCAGTGCATCTGCACATCTGCCTTTCATCCAGAGAAGCTCTCCCTTATATTTCAGGAAATAGCCGTCCTCCGGGAAAATCCGAAGCGCCTCATCCATATAAATCTCCGCTTCCACCACATCAATGCCATTGCGGGCACGTTCCATGAGAAAACGGCTCTTAAACTTCACAAAGCCCGGCACTTCCGGGTAGCGCTCCATCAGCGGCGCCAGTGTATCCTCCGCCTCCTGGTAGCGTTTAAACTCATAATCACAGACAGCTCTTCTGAAAAGCTCAATGTCGGATTTCAGCTGTGCCATATCAGAGGGCAGGGTTCCTGTCTGCTCCTTCACAACCAGCATACGCCATGCCTTGCCGATCCGCTCTGTGTAAACCAGAGTAAGCATTGCCGCATAGAAGGTCTCATCACTAATATCCAGTAGCACCGGATGATAAAAGGCATAAATACCGCCAAAGTCCTCTCTTCCAATAAAAGGAGCACTTAACTGTATCTGAAAATATCTGTTAAAAATCTCATTTAATTCTTTAAAATCACGTTCTTCCAGAAGCCCCTTAATTCCCTGTGGATGCTCAGAAATCCGCGCCTGCAGATCCATCACCGTACTTTTTGCAAGCAAAAGGTTACGCTTATGCTGCATCCTGTGGTTGCGTTTGGCTCCTGCAAGAGAATAAATCTTGCGCCACACAGAATCCCTGCGCAGCTTGCCCTTGCGGATACCTGGCAGATAATCGTCACGAAGCTCTTTGTACGTGATTCCCTCTACGGTAACCGCGTCATGGGACTCTCTCTCCCCGTGAGGGGGAATGTAAGACCACTCATCTCCATAATGCCAGATCAGATAATCACTCATCCGGTTCGGCACCATGACCTTAATGTTTTCAAAATTCATATATTTCACAGGGAACATCATGTCCTTGTCAAAAAGGAACGGACAGCCTCCCCAGCGCATTGCATAGCGTGGACAGTCGGCCTCCTCATAGGAATACATGATCTTCTCCAGTTTCTTCAGTGTACGGTCTTTTCCCAGAAAGGTATAGGAAAACAGCCACCGCAGATAGGTTGTCACCGGGATTTCCCAGCGGGCACCATATACCACTACCATATTTACCAGCTCGGAGTAGATCATCATATGGGTGCGGTATTTCTCATATTCCTTATCATCAGCTGGAATGGGATCCAGAGTCAGCACATCAATGATCTCACCTGCACTGTCCCTTCCTATGATCTGGTGCTTGTGCAGGGCACAGCTGTCCGTAGCAACATATCTGGGAAATGTGTTGGTGTAATTCCTGTCCACGTCCACGCACTGAAGGGCGCGGTGCTCCGGAAGTACGGAGCCAGAGATCTCCACCAGTTTGTTCCAGTCGTCTCTTGGCATATAGATATCCACGTCGTCGTCCCAGGGAATAAAGCCCTCATTTCGCACAACGCCAATGGCAGTACCTCCCGCCATTACATATCTCAGATTATTCTCTTTACAGATTTCATCCAGCTCACGGAAAAGCTGCAGCAGATGTTCCTGTTTCTCTGTCATTGGTTATCCTCTCTGGTCTATGATTTCCAGAATGTCTGCCAGCGTCTCTGATTCTTCATTAAAAAGCCTGGTACATTCCGTTCTCTCGTCACTGATCATGATCAGCAGTTCCTGTAAAAGATAACGGAGTCCGTTACCCTCAAAGTTAAAGCAGAACCGCTTCAAGCCCTTACTGTCGTCAATCTTCGCCTCAAAATATCCGGTGTTCCACCAGTCGTCCGGAATGGTCACGCGCCCCTTCGTTCCAATTACAACAAATTCGTCCTCCACATCTACTGAGGATCCGATTTCGATCGTGGCAAGCGCATCCTGATACTTCATGGTGATCATATCGTAAATGCAGTTCCCGGACTTATCCCTCACTACATTTGATTTCACTTCCTGGTAATCCTTGCCCAGAATCTTAATGATGGCACACAATGGCAGAACTGCGGTCTCGGAAAAGCTTCGTCCGCCTTCGAAATGATCCTGGGAAATGGAACATTTCACACACACAATATCTCCCACAAGAGCGCTGTGTGTCTGCCATACAAGCTGATTAAACGCCCGCAGATACACCAGATTGATCTTCTCCACAAGAAGAACATGGTGTGCCGCAGCCAGTGCAAACAGCTCCTTCAGCTTCTCTTTATTCTCCGCCATAGGCGCATCACTGATCACATATTTCCCCTGCTCCAGTGACCTGCGGATGTACTTCTCGCGCTTCTCCTGGGCAGTCTTAATATATACCATATCCACCTGGGACAAAAAGCAGTCAAAACCCTGCTCCCACTCGCTGGTATCCGCTCCCACACAATAGTAGGAATCCAGCTCATATTTATCACAAAAAGACTTGGCAGCCTCTTCATTCTCGGAAAAAACGCATTCTACATGAAGACCGCTGACGTATTTTGTCTCCCATACAATACCATTATCCTTGTCGTCATCTGTAACCACACCGACTGTGTAGGTGATTCCCTCGCCCCGCAGCTTGGTGCTGGAAATATTCTTGGTGCGCTCCAGATATTTCACATCACAGTAGTTCTTCAGATAATCGAATTTACCGCGCCAGTCAGACCCCAGTACAAGAAGATCTACCTTATATTTAATAATATCACTGAGCTTCTGTCCCTGATATTCCTCAATAATGATCTCGTCGGCAAAACCGGTACGGCGCACATTCTCAATCCTCTTCAGAAGACTGTCCCGCACATTCAGCTTCCCGCGCTCAATGTCGTAGCTCTCGCTGGTCACGCCCACGATCAGATAATCGCCCAGCGCCTTGGCACGCTTCAAAATATTATAATGCCCTTCATGGAACAGATCGAATGTTCCGTAGGTTATCACTCGCTTCATATTTTTTACCCCTGTAAAATTACTCCCTGCCAACACACAAATCCATTACTATTCGCATTCCCCTCCCCTTGGGTATAGCTTAACCACGATTCTGCAAATAGCAACCCTAAATATAATTAGTATAACATTTTAAGCAAAGAAAGACAATCCCTCAGGACTGTCCTTCTTCATGCTCTTCCTTCTCTTCCGTATCCAGCATGGCGGCAAGCTCATCAATTGCCATCCGCCGCTGGGCTAATACTGCAAATCTGTCTTCCTCGTCATTGTCATACTCGTCTTCCAGTCCCTCATCTTCCACCTTCTTCTCACGTTTGAAAAGAATGAATGTGATAAGACCCATGATGTTGGTGTAGATCCAGTCCACCGGAAGGCTTCCTAGTATCAGCACAAACAGTACCGATATTCCAAACAGCACCCACACATTCAGAAGCTGTGGAATGTTCAGGATCATAAGTCCATTCATCAGGATCAGGATGGGATAATGGAAAAAGTAAATCCCCATTGTATTCCTTCCCAGGAAAATAAATGGGTGGCGCTTGTCCGGCATAAGGGCAAGCAGTGCAAAGATCACGGTAAAGGAGATGAGATACATCATTCCCCTGACTACCATTCCCTGTACATTGTCCATTCCGCTGGCCAGATAAGAATGATTGCCGCGGAAAAGGTCTACCGGAATGTTATTGCCGATCATATAATTAGTAGCCACAAATAACAGGATGATCACAAAAAGTGCTACCACGATCTTCCCTTTAAACTTACGGATCACCTTGGTATATTCGCTCTTCCACAGATATCCTGCCACAAAGAATGGGAAAAATACCACGATTCTGGAAGCGGATAAAAATGTGCTGAACTCCATCCTGGTTCCTGCCCACAAAGCGAAAATAATGCTAAGCGGTACAATAAACCGGATTTTTCCAAAAGCTTCAATGGTCAGACGGTATGCAAACAATGCAAGCACATACCACATAACCGTTCCGGATGGACGAAGCAGTTCGTAAGCCATGTTCGTCCCCAGCCAGATCTGTGACGCCCAGGTAAGCGTGTACCCCAGAATGTAAGGGATCAATAAATTCTTAACATTCTTTAGCACATCCTGAGGCTTCTTGGACAGATAACCTGAGATAAAAATAAACGCCGGCATATGGAAAATCGTAATTCCATACCAGATAAAGCGCACCACCTGGTCTACCTTCACCAGCTGAAATGCAATAATATGGTTAAAAACCACGAGAAAAATCAACAGTATCTTTATATTATCTACAAGATAGGAATATGGGATTTCCTGTTCCTTGGTATTCTTGCTCATCTTCGCCACCTTTATACCCCCAACATGTTTGTAAACACAGACATGTCAAATTTATGAATAAAGGATAACATACTTTTGCATTTTATGGAACAGTTTTTTAATATTTTGAAATATTTTCCTTATAAGTCAGTTACTGTTCACGACCTTCACAGCAACACGCTTCGCAGAATATTATCTGTACGTATTAACCCCAAATTCTCTCATGTTTCTTTTTACAGCTGTATTATTCTCCGAATACCTGCTTATGCAGCTTTCGCCCGGTTGGAGTAGCTGCCAGGCCGCCTTCTGCGGTTTCTTTCAGGGCAGTTGGCATTACGTCGCCTACCTTTTTCATGGACCAGATGACCTCATCTGCGGGGATGGCGCTTCGGATTCCTGCTAAGGCAAGCTCCGCTGCTACGAAGGCTCCGGCTACACCGGAGGCGTTTCGCTTAATGCAGGGGATTTCCACCAGACCTGCCACTGGGTCGCATACAAGGCCCAGGATATTTTTAAGGGAAGTGGCTATTGCGGATTCGATCATGTCGGGTGTTCCCCCTGCCAATTCTACAATGGCCGCGGCTGCCATGGCTGACGCGGAACCGCATTCTGCCTGGCATCCTCCCTGGGCGCCTGCAAGGGAGGCGTTATTGGCGATCACCATTCCCACTGCGGATGCAGTAAAAAGGGACATAACGCATTCTTCTTCGGTAAGATCATATTGTTCCTGCATGGTAAGCACTGCTGCAGGCACGATACCACAGCTTCCTGCTGTGGGAGCTGCTACGATTCTTCCCATGGAGGCGTTTAATTCTGATACTGCAAGAGCCCGGTAGAGAGCTCCGCCAAGGAGAGGGCCGGTGAGATTTCTGCCTTGTTCTACCGCGGTCCGCATCCGGTAGGCGTCTCCGCCGGTAAGTCCACTGGTACTTTTCAGGTCCGGGGCACTTCCAGGCTGGATGCAGGATGCCATAACCCGGTAATTGTCTCTCATTTTTTCGTATATTTCCTGCCTGGGCAGTTCCATCTGCTCCGCCTGCTGCGAAAGGACCAGGGTGGACAGGCGGGTGCCTTGTTCTTTTGCGGCTTTTAGCAGGGATTCTATTGAATGGTAGTTTAAGTCCACGATTGTTCTCCTTTTTTTGAATTTACCAAGTTGCTATTTAATGTGTTGGTCGTTATCCCGGACGCGATTTCACAATGTATATTCACCGCCGCGCGTCGCAACGTTCCGGCAAGCTAGCTGGTAACTACGACTAAGGCGCTCGGGAGAGCCCTCTCGCCTAAGTCTTCGTAACCATCGGATCTCGCCTCCACTAAAACCGCTCCTGAAATGCGCGGCTACGTGAATATACATTGCAAAATCGCTGGTTATTGGCAGAGGGAAGAAAGAAACAGTAACGACAACAATGGGGGGGTGGGTGACGTAGCTGCTATCCCGCATATTTACTGGCTTTTCTAATCTACCGTTGCCAAAAGGTATCGGGAAACCAACACATGTAACCACCACCCAGGTGAAAGTTTCTATGTACCAGCTAGTCCCAGCCAGTACACAGCATTTGGGCAATGGGGATTACTCCAGCGAACCATTTCAGGCGCGTTCTTAGCGTAGATGAAATCCAGCGCTTACGAAGACTTAGGAGTGACGGCTCTCCGGAACTCCTTAGTCGCAGTTAGCGATTAGTTCATCGTAGCGTTGCGCCGGTGAGTGAGTAATCCCCATTGTCCGAATGCGTCCCTCTTCGACGAACTTTTCAACCCACAAAATAGCAATTACACTCGTTCTAACATTGTACTGGAATAGATATTCTCCAGTTGGTTGATCCGTTCATTTAGTTCGGGGCCGAAGTGAGTGTCGCTTTCGATGGTCATGACAGCCAGGCCGCCTTTGGTTTCGCGCGCCAGGTGAAAATTGCAGATGTTTACTCCGTACTCTGCCATCAGCTCAGTAACTGCAGCAATGGTTCCAGGCGCGTCCTTGTGAAGCACGATCAATGCAGGATTCTGGCCGGTAAGGGAAACCTCCATTCCATTTACACGGGTAATCAGGATATTTCCGCCGCCAATGCTGCTGCCACGGAGGGAGACCTTCTCTCCATCAGCTGCTGTAAGGGTGATTTCTGCGGTATTTGGATGGGCGTCTTCTAACTCACCTGTCTCGATCTGGATTTCCAGCCCCTCTTTTTCTGCCACATCCAGGGAAAAGCGGATCCGTTCATCATCCGTCTGCATTCCCAGGATTCCAGCCACCAGAGCCTTGTCCGTACCATGACCTTTGTAAGTTTTTGCAAAAGATCCGTGTAAAAAAATGTGCGCTTTCACCGGCTTTTTCCCGAGAAGCGCCCGGGTTACAAGCCCGATCCTTGCAGCTCCCGCTGTATGTGAACTGGATGGTCCGATCATCACCGGGCCCAGAATGTCAAATACATTCATACTAAAATTCCTCTTCTTTTTATTCAGATGCTGCCTATTCGTTCAGACATCCTTCAGATGATTTCCCGTTGCTGTTCATTTCGTTCGCAGCAACAATTTCTCACCTGCCCTGTTATTGTTCCATCTTAACATTAAAACATACGATTTACAACATGGTTGGATTTTAAAAAATCTGCGAGGTTTATTTAGCTGCTGTTCATGAAATAAATAGTAACCATTTATTTTCCGCAAATACTGTGGTAAAATATCAGTGTTCATGACCTGAGCAGTAACAGTAAAATAATCCTATAAAAATGATCGCGGAAAATGAAAGGCAGACAATTCATGAAACGAGTAATTACCTACGGTACCTTCGATCTGCTGCACTACGGACACATCAATCTGCTCCGCAGAGCCAAGGCTTATGGAGACTATCTGATCGTTGCCTTGTCTACAGACGAGTTTAACTGGGATGAAAAGCATAAAAAATGTTATTTTTCTTATGAAAAAAGAAAGTCTCTCCTGGAGGCCATCCGCTATGTGGATCTGGTTATCCCGGAGGAAAACTGGGAACAAAAGATCAGTGACATCAAGGAATATCATGTGGATACTTTCGTCATGGGAGACGACTGGGAAGGGAAATTTGATTTTCTGAAGCCTTATTGTGACGTGGTGTACCTGCCAAGGACCCCGGAGATTTCTACCACTCAGATTAAAGAGGATCTGCAGAAGTAAGATGTGTAGACATTATTTCATCAGGGATTTCGTGTATAGCGAAATCCCTGATTTTTATATGTTTGCAAGTAACTATTCCGCGAGGTGTTTTTTTGTGAACGCAGCATTATTTTCCAAAGCGGATCATATTCCAGCTATGCTTGCCGAGAACAGTGCTTAATTTACCGCCGTCCACCTTCGTCGCTGTGGATTTCACCGGAACTACGTTGTCCGGGTTGGCTTCTGTATTCACAGCCTTCATATCATCATTGGTAAGCACAATGTGCTCTTTCACCTGATAGCCTTCAAACTGGCGCAGGTCACAGCTTACCTCCAGATCTTCCTCCAGACTCTTATTGACTGCAAAAACCGTAAGGGTATCCTCTTCTTCATTCCATACACAAACAGAATCCAGATAGGAAACATCACTATAATTCTTACTATCGTATACTGGAGCCAGAACCTGTGTATTCAGCACTGTTCCGCGGCCAAAAACGCTGGTGTACATATATGGATAGAAAATGGTCTGGCGCCATGCACCTGTGTCAGAGGTCATGATCGGTGCGATTACATTTACCAGCTGTGCCAGACATGCCATTTTCACACGGTCAGCATGGCGAAGAAGGGTGATCAGCATGCTTCCAACCAGAAGGGCATCTTCGAAATTGTATACATCCTCAAGCTGGTGCGGTGCCTGTCCCCATTTTTCCAGTTTCTCGTCAGCCTCATTGCTGTGGTACCAAACATTCCACTCATCGAAAGAAAGGTTGATGCGCTTTTTGCCATGCTTTTTCGCACGTACCGCGTCGCAAATGCTGACAACGCCGGAGATAAAGTCATCCATTCCTTTGGAATTGGCGAGGAAATCCGGAGTATCGTCTGCAGCATTGCCGTAGTACTGGTGAAGAGACATGTAATCTACCAGGTCATAGCACTCGTCCAGAACGGTGTATTCCCAGTCTCCGAAGGTAGGCATGCCAAGGAAGGAGCTTCCGCAGGCAACGGTCTCGATCTCCGGATCCAGCATTTTCATAATACGGGAGGTCTCTGCTGCGGTTCTTCCGTATTCATAAGCAGTCTTGTGTCCCATCTGCCATGGTCCGTCCATCTCATTTCCCAGACACCAGGTCTTAATATTGTGAGGAGCGGCGTGTCCGTTTGCCTTACGCATATCACTGTAGTAGGTGCCGCCTTTGAAGTTGCAGTACTCCAGAAGGTTTCTGGCTTCCTCCGGGCCTCTTGTGCCAAGGTTGACTGCCATCATTACATCTGTATCCGCTTTCTTCGCCCAGTCTACAAACTCGTCCAGACCGAAATGGTTGTTCTCGATCACGCCCCAGGCCAGCTCTGGTCTGGCTGGTCTTAATTCCTTGGGACCTACGCTGTCCTCCCAGCGGAAACCGGATACAAAGTTACCACCTGGGTAACGGACGATAGGAACCTGCAATTCTCGTACCAGTTCCAGGGTATCCTTGCGGAAGCCCTGCTCGTCTGACAACGGGCTGCCTTCCTGATAAATGCCTTCGTAAACAGCACGTCCAAGCTGTTCAATAAAGGAACCGAAAATTCGTTTATCCACCTTGCCGGTGAGAAAATATTTGTCGATGATGATCTGTGCTTTTTTCATGGGTATCCTCCTTTTATTTCGCCAGGTCTATGGCAGATTTCTTATGAACCATCGAACCGATTGTGATTTCCAATATTGCAATTTCACATTGCATACTTAGCGGTCTTACCTTGACCGATTCCTGTGTTTTCTATTTTTCATTTTAATAAATCATATATTTTTTACCAGTTTTTTTCTTCCGATATAGTTGACTTTTTTTCCGATAATCATTACAGTGAAAGAAATGGGAAAAAGGAGGCTTTGCCATGAATTTTTCTACGATTTCGGATGTGGATTTTTCCATTCAGTTCTGCGAATATAATTACTCCAATCCCGATTACGACCAGATTTACCGTCCAAAGGGCAGTGGAGATTATCTGTTCCTGCTTTTTAAAGTACCAATGAAGGTCTATCGGGACCAGAAGTTTCATATTTCCAGGGAAAATGCCTGTATTCTCTATGCACCAGGCTGCGAGCAGCATTATAAGGCGGTGCAGAAATTCCGAAACAGTTATGTGCATTTTTCCTGTCAGGAGGATCCTGGGGAAAGGTTTGGGATTCCATTAAATACTGTTTTTTATCCGGGGAATTATGAGGATATTGATGAATGCATCCGTCTTCTTCATAAGGAGCATATTTCAAATGATTTATTTTCCGATGAGTACGAGTATACTCTTTTTCGGCAGCTTATGATCACAGTTGCCAGAGGACTTGAGACACAGCAGATGAGGGGAAATGTTGCCGACGGGGACGGGCTTTATTTTGAATTCCGCAAGCTGAGGCTGGAAATGCTGACCAACTACGCGAAACCGTGGGATACAGAAGAGCTTTGCAGGCAGATTAATCTGGAAAAAAGCCAGTTCTACGCCTGCTATCAGAAATTTTTCCACAGTACGCCTCACGCAGATCTCCTTCAGATCCGGATGGATAAGGCGAAGAACCTGCTGACCAACGAAGCACTGACTGTGCAGCATATTGCACAGATGTGCGGATTTTCGGATTATTCTCATTTTAGCAGGTATTTTAAGAAGCAGACGGGATGCTCCCCGGCGCAATTTCGGAAGAGGTTAATGGAGACCGTTACTCTGTAACGGTCTCCACACGATCGCTCCTACCGATATTTCCATATTCCGTGAAGTGCATAGGACAAGAAAAAGCAGGCACTTTTAACCGGGCCATAACCAACATAGCGGTATACCTGATAGGTCATGGCTGCGGATTTCACCTTATTTCTGGATTTGCCGCCTTCGGAGAGGCGGTATTTCAGATAGGGCTCATTGATTCCTGTGGCGTGTCCGTATTTGCGCACTACCTTCAGCCAGGTAATGTAGTCCTCGTGGCTGTCATCGTGCTCCATGGGAAATTCCAGGGCCACTTCACGGAGAAGCAGTACAGAGGAGCAGTTTATGCTATTGTGTTTCAAAAGTTCATGGTAATCCAGGCGGGATTTGACAGGGATATATTTGCCTGCGGAGGTGCCGTCTGGCGCCATAAGATCACGGCCTGTGGAGCAAATCACGTCGCCTGTTTTCTCAAGGGCATTCAGCTGTGCTGTCAGCTTGCCTTCCTTCCACCAGTCGTCTGCATCCAGAAAGGCTACGTATCTGCCCTTTGCCATGGAAACACCACGGTTACGGGAACCGGCGGCGCCAAGGTTGTGCTCATTTTTCACATAGAGAAAATCCGGGCGGTTCTCCCACGGTCTCAATGCCGGCCGGGTCCCATCTGTAGAGCCATCATCAATGACGATCAGCTCCAGAGGTACGTTCTGAGCATAAACAGACTGAACTGCCTGGGCAATGTATTTCTCGCCGTTGTATACGGGCATGATGACAGAGACCAGGGGGGACGGGCTTTCTACCTTATCTGAATTCTCTGCTGTGCATTGATTACGATTTTGGGTTCCGCTCTGGTTCGTTCTTTGATTTTCGCTCTGTCTCATGACCGTTTTTATCTTTTTATCGCCACCTTGTACCGTTTTCCGATTCTCTGCCTTTTCCAAGTTCTATACTCCTGTCTTTCACGAATATGATTTTCCCCATTATATCGCAGAACCCAGGATTCGTCCAGTCAGGCCAACCCAAACTCCAGCAGCAGCTTATTTCGGAACTCACGGTCAGTGCTTGCCTTTAACAGCTCACTGATACGATCTGCTAAAATGAGCTTCTCACTTAGAGTCGCCATTTCGTCTTGACCTTTCAATCGGCCTTCCTGTTCTCCTTCTTGTCTTCCCTCCTGTCTTCCCTCTTGTCTTCCCTCCAGCCTGCTATCTCGCAGCATCTCTTTAATCGCTTTACACATATCAAATCCACCTCCTTCAGCTTTTACCTCTTGTTTTATAAGTTTCAAGTTTCGGATCCCTGCCATTACGGACAGGAGGTCATAGGCATCTTCTGGTAAGTTGGCGAACACTGCCTGGTTTTCTTCTATGTATATTTTTAGTTTCGTTTTGTCATTAGTTCTTTTTAAAAATCCGCAAACCTGGCGCAGGTCGGTTTTAAACCATTCTTCATTTGGGAAATGACGCATTTCGAAAATCAGGAGTGGTTTTTCTATAAACAGTTTCTTCAATTCTTCCGGAAACCTTTCTATCCAGAATATTTCATGTAAAAATTAAAATCTAAATAACTTCTTTTTAAGTTTCACATTGATTAATTTTCATATCATTGCTAATTAATTTTCTGCCATCTTTCGTTATCGTAATTATCTGGTCCTGATGGAGCAACAATCCCTGAACTTATTTTTGATATATATAAATTTCCATTATCATCTTTATAAATATCACCAGCATTTACATAATTAAAGGAATGGTTTCCCTTATTAGATTCGTCTGCCGAAGTATAAACAGCACCCGTACACTTTCTGAAAATGTCCTCGTTACCGGGTTTATTAGGACCTACCCATTGCACATCATCAACATCATGACCATAACGTATATTCGTTATAACATAATATGAACCATCCTCATAATACAAATCCCCAATGTTAAGCTTTACAGTTCCTGATTTCGGATACACTTTTGCCTTAGCTGTAACATAACTCCAATTTTCAGAAGATGGTTTTGATGGTTTTGATGGTTTTGATGGTTTTGATGGATCCGTTGGTGTTACTGTAGGATTTAACGGATTATCTGGTATTGGCGTTACTGTCGGACTGTCACTATCGCTTCCACCTTCCCAATAAAACGAAACATACTCATCCATTCCACTCATAGGTGGATGATATGTAACTATACAGTATCCATCTGGTCCGGGCTGTCCTTTCCAATAAGGCTCTCCTGCTTTAGAAGACACACCTCCAATCGTAATCGGCTCAGCGGTCTGCCAGCCAGATTGTTTTTGTTTCAATGGTGTTACGGTAATGGTATAAACATTATTCTGTGAATCATATATCGTCTGATTCGTATCCTTCGTATAATACGCCGTGGTATCCCCCGTTATCGCGGCCATCATCACTTCCGCGTACGCGGATCTGACGTCGGAGAGGTCTACGGCTTCGCGGCTTTTTTCGAGCTGGCTGGTGAAAATGGGGATTCCGATCGCTACTAATACAGCAATTATCGCTACTACGATCAAAAGTTCTGCTAACGTAAATCCCTTGGCAGATTTTATTTTTCTCTTCATAAACATCCCTTTTTCTTATGTATTTGTTGCTGAAAAGCACACTTTTGCTTTTTAAGGATAGCACATAGACCTTCCGAAGTCTACAAGCATTTTCGCCAAAATAATGCCGCATTTTCGTGAAGGTTGCGCAACGGATAAAATCTCTTATTCCAACTCGCTCCACTCATATTCCACCACTGCCCTGGTTCCCAATGCCCCGGGATCGCCTATGCCTTCATAGTAGTAACTTTCCCCGTTTCCATAGACAATTACCCCGAACCACTTCAGTTCCGGATCCGTCCGCTTGATTTTCATATTGTTGGAAATTCCTGTTTTTCTTAAATGGGGATAGAGCAGGAAACCAGTGCCGCTATAAGCGCCACAACAATAAGAAGTTCTGGGAGAGAAAAACCTTTGGTAGTTTTGCAAAATACCCGACAGCATCTTCCATACCAAAATCCCACTCTCTTATTAGAAGCTACGCATTATCGGCTTCCCCAGCCTTCAGCCGGATTCCGTCCATAAACGTGACTGTGCTCACACTCCCCTGGGCAACCAAAATTTCCAGAACCAGCATCCGTTTCTTCTTTGCCGCATGCTGCCATGCAGGGTATTTCCCGGTCAGTTCCTGCATCTGGGAGGCACGCAGGCTTTCCAGGGGATTTCCCTGGGAAACTTCTTTTTCCCAGTCTGGTAAAAGGTTGCCACGCCTGGATACCAGTTCTGCCCACGCCAGGCTCAGCTGCTCCTCTATTTTCTCTTCAGATACGGGCTGCGCCTGGCAGGTTTTCCTTTTTTCCCCGGCGGTATTGATGCATTTCCACTGGCTTTTGCCCCTCTTTTTCACGAATCTGCCGCCGCATTGGGAGCAAAAAATTTTCCCATAAAAGGGCTCCAGGCTGCCGCTTCCCAATTCCCGGATCTGGTGGGTTTTCTTGAAAGCTTCAATTCTCTTTTGCTCCAGCTGGGCTGCCTCCCACAATTCACGCTCTACGATAGCCTCGTGATTATTTTCTATATAATACTGGGTAAGCCTGCCGTCATTTTGCTCCAGCTCCCTGGTGAGAAAGTCGCGGACATAGTATTTCTGCATAAGCAGATCCCCTTTATATTTTTCATTTCGGAGTATGCGAAGGACGGAAACTGCTGCCCAGCGGGGCTCGCCGTGTACCCCTGGGACTTTTTCCTCATTGAGCTTTCGGGCTATTTCAGACGGCTGCCAGCCTTCCAGAAAATCCTGGAAAATGCGCCGCACCACTTTCGCCTGCTCCTGGTTCACGATCAGATGACCGGCTTCGTCTTTGTCATAGCCCAGAAAGCCGGTAGTATTGATATGGGGAATGCCTTGCTGGAACCGGGATCGGATTCCCCACCTGGTGTTTTCCGAAATATTTCGGGACTCCTCCTGGGCCAGACTGGACAAAATGGTAAAAAGCAATTCTCCCGAAGCCTCCATCGTATTGATTCCCTCTTTTTCAAAAATCACAGGAATTCCAAGGCTTTTCAAATGTCTGGCATAATGGAGGCAATCCCGGGTGTTCCGGGCAAAACGGCTGATGGATTTGGTAAGCACCAGGTCTATTTTTCCCGCTTCGCAGGCTGCGATCATACTTCGGAAGCCAGCCCTTTTTCGCGTCCCAGTCCCGGAAATTCCTTCGTCTGAGAAAATCCCTGCCAGCTGGTACTCTTCTTTTCCATTAATATATTCCGTGTAGTAGGTAATCTGGTTGGCAAAAGAGCCCAACTGCTCTTCCTGTTCTGTGGATACCCGACAGTAGGCCGCCACTCTGTATTTCATATTATCGGGCTGTTTCGCGTCTGAATTTATCTGGTTGGGGGGAATAACCGTAAGTTTCTTTTCCATTGATGTTCTCCTTTCCAATATAGGCTAGGCTGTTTAGGTTTCGAAGGGGATATAATTTCTCGTCTGGTATGCGCACGCCGGTGCAAAAAGCTTTTCCTTTGCGGCTCAGACCATTGCAGATCCACCAGACAGAGCGGTTTCGGGCAATGATCCGGCGCAAGTGGGAGCCGCAATATTTGCAGAAGATCCGGTCTTTGTAGGGGTAGTTGGAGCTGGTCAGTGCTGGAACAGGCTGTAGAGATGTGGGAGGTGAAAAATCGGTTATCTTTTTTCCTGCGGTTGTTTTTCTCACAGGTGATCCTGCCAGCTGCTTCGGATTTTGTTGGGCTTTTTCCCATAGTTCTTCCGAAACAAGTGCTACATGGTCATGTCTGATATAGTACATTTGTTTTTCCCCTTTGTTTCTCACCAGCTTCCGTTGGCTGTTTACATAATATCTCTGGCAGATATAATCGCCTTTATAGGCATGGTTATGGAGGATCCGGCTTACTGTGGAACGGGTGAAGCGCTTTCCGTTCTGGGTGGTGATTTGGCTTTCATTGAGATATCTTGTGATCTCCGCAACACACCAGCCATCTGCTGCCATTTGAAAAATCTCCTGGACAAGCCTGGCATTTCCATCTGGCAACAGCACGCCTTCCTGGCTTTTCCGATAGCCAAGACAACGGTGAAGCTGCTGGATTGGCTGACCTTTTTCGTATTTCCGCTGACGGGATACCTGCGTCAGCCATCTGGAAGTCTCGCTTTCTGCCTGTCCGAAAGCAGCGTAAAGAGTAAGAAGGAGCTCTCCTTCCTGGGAAAGTGTATAGATTTTCTGGAGTTCAAAATAGACATCTATTTCCAGGTTGCGGAGCTGGCGCGTGGTTTTCAGTATGGTGTCGGTGTTGCGGGCAAAACGGGTGATGGATTTGGTGATGATCTGGCGGAAATAGCCGTCCTGGGCATCCCTCAGCATCTGGGAAAAGCCTGGGCGTTCCTCTTTGTAACCGGATACACCAAAATCGTAATAGATTTTTGTCAGCAAATATTGGGGATTGTTTTTCATAAAATCCTGGTAGTGCGTAATCTGATTTTCCAGAGAATCCTGCTGATGAGGGTGGGTTGTGGATACGCGGCAGTAGATGGCAGTGGGAATCCGGGGTGGGGATGGAGTTAGGGCGTGGGATGGCAGGTTAATTGATTTTCTGGCTGATTTTTCGGGGCTTTCCTGAAATGCAGCCTGAGGGCTTGTTGGGAGTGGCGCTATCTGACATGATGGAACGGTATTATGGCAAAGGGATGAAAGACTGGAGTTCAGTTGGGTGGGCATGCTGTCTATCCTCCCTTCTCTCTTGGTTTGCCGCTTTTCTTTTTTGATTGTACAGTGCCATTTTTTTGTCGCTGGAGTAGGCGCTGTTGCCAGATAAATTGCGCATAAGGATTTTCCGGGCGGTGGCAAACTCAGGACCTTTCAGCCCAAGCTGATTCAGCCAGATCCGGAATTGATATTTTTCGCTGGATGGTGGTTGTGCATTTTTTCTTGAGGGCACCAGCCACTTGCGGGTGCTGGCGGTTAGGAGAAGTTTTTCCGTAAATAACAGGCAGGCGGCTTTTTCCCCTGGGGGAAATGTGGTTGGGTGGGTGATCAGGATGTGGTTATTTTCCAGGGTGAAGCCTGGAATGGCTTTGATCAGAAGATGGTGTTTGGCTGTCAGGATCACGGACAGATTCCGCCGCGCCGATTCCGTCAGATTGGACAGTGGGATCCGCAAAGACTCCGACGGACCAGGCTGTCCGGTTGGGGGATTGGGGTGAAATGTGATGGTTTGATTCATTTTTTTGACCTCCTCATATGTTTTGGTGAATTCAATATAACATATGGGGAGGGGGATATGTGGGGGACTATTCTTTCCACTGCTGCTTTTAACGGCATGATTTTCTGATATTTCCTTACTCTGGCTACGTATTGTGCATATTCCTTTAGTTAGTCCTTAGCTACCTGTACTGGATATTTTTATAAAACGCTTATAGGAAAAGGTTACTTTGATCGCAGCAAAGCTAATTTTTCTTGCAAACGGAGAATTTCCTGTTCTGCAAGGTCAGCACGTTTTTCTGCCGAATCTGCCCGCTTTTCTGCTGAATCTGCTCGTTTCTTCTCTAGATCAGCGCGTTTCCGTTCTTTTTCCGTATTTTTACGCTCCATTTCAGCTCCAGCCTCATATTCCTCCCTGCGCAGAAGTTCTTCTTCCTCTTTTTGGTTATACTCAAATATACTCATTGCAATAACCTCCGCTCGATTTTTCCGCAAAAAATCTGCCAGAATGTCCTCGTCAATGCACTCTTTGACGGCTCTTTCAACAGCTGATTTTAACGGCATGATTTTCTGATATTTCCTTACTCTGGCTACATATTGTGCATATTCCTTTAATTTCTTGCATTGCTCCATCAAGGCTTTATGATGGCCATCATTGATATTAATCACCATAACCTTCAGTTCCAGCTCCGGATCTCCGCTGAAATTCTCGTATGCATCCGATAAGCGGTGCTCCATCTGCTCGCCGATTTGCTTCTCTCCATTATAAAACACAATAAACCTCGGCGCTGGTATCTTCTGCTGGCGACGGGAATACAGGGAAATCCCATTCAGTTCTACGTATTTCTGGTACTCATTAGCTATGTAAATAAAATCTCTTAACGGAATATTGGGATTATAGGTGGACTGATGTTCCCACAAAAATATATTGAAATCCAGGATAAATGCCAGGTCATTTTTCATACCCATGTAGATGGCATTCTCTAATGTTACGATTTCCAATGCATCCGGATCACTATACTTTTTCCCGTTTAGAGCATTATACAAGGACAAAAGATTCTCCTTATTTGAAAAAAGTGTACGAAAAACATTATCCTTGTACTTTATGTTTGCCCCCGGCACCATTTCTAATTCTTGCTGCAGTTCCTGTTTCTGCACAATTTTCGCTTTCTTGTTTGCCATATTCAATTCTCCCTTCCCAGGAGAGTTGAACATTTATACTTCAGATCTCTCCTGCTCTTAAATGGTTTTGAGTTTAAAAGCATAGATTTCTGAAATGTATTTAGATCACATTAGATGGTGCAGATGCACCTTGAAAATTAGAAGAAATATGCTTTGGATTTATATTAGCATAGGTGGATGGATTTTGGAAGAGGGAATATATTAAATAAGTATAAAATTTATTGTATTCGTTTTGCGATGTATTTTTGGCTAATCTAAAAATATCCAGTACAAGTTTTATACGTTAGCCCTTAACTACCTGTACTGGATATTTTTATAAAACGCTTATAGGAAAAAGTTACTTTGATCGCAGCAAAGCTAATTTTTCTTGCAAACGGAGAATTTCCTGTTCTGCAAGGTCAGCACGTTTTTCTGCTGAATCTGCTCGTTTTTCTGCCGAATCTGCCCGCTTTTCTGCTGAATCTGCCCGCTTTTCTGCTGAATCTGCTCGCTTTTCTGCTGAATCTGCTCGTTTCTTCTCTAAATCAGCACGTTTCCGTTCTTTTTCCGTATTTTTACGTTCCATTTCAGCTCCGGCTTCATATTCTTCCCTGCGCAGAAGTTCTTCTTCCTCTTTTTGGTTATACTCAAATATACTCATTGCAATAACCTCCGCTCGATTTTTCCGCAAAAAATCTGCCAGAATGTCCTCGTCAATGCACTCTTTGACGGCTCTTTCAACAGCTGATTTTAACGGCATGATTTTCTGATATTTCCTTACTCTGGCTACATATTGTGCATATTCTTTTAATTTCTTGCATTGCTCCATCAAGGCTTTATTATGGCCATCATTGATATTAATCACCATAACCTTCAGTTCCAGCTCCGGATCTCCGCTGAAATTCTCGTATGCATCCGATAAGCGGTGCTCCATCTGCTCGCCGATTTGCTTCTCTCCATTATAAAACACAATAAACCTCGGCGCTGGTATCTTCTGCTGGCGACGGGAATACAGGGAAATCCCATTCAGTTCTACATATTTCTGGTACTCATTAGCTATGTAAATAAGATCTCTTAACGGAATATTGGGATTATAGGTGGACTGATGTTCCCACAAAAATATATTGAAATCCAGGATAAATGCCAGGTCATTTTTCATACCCATGTAGATGGCATTCTCTAATGTTACGATTTCCAATGCATCCGGATCACTATACTTTTTCCCGTTTAGAGCATTATACAAGGACAAAAGATTCTCCTTATTTGAAAAAAGTGTACGAAAAACATTATCCTTGTACTTTATGTTTGCCCCCGGCACCATTTCTAATTCTTGCTGCAGTTCCTGTTTCTGCACAATTTTCGCTTTCTTTTTTGCCATATTCAATTCTCCCTTCCCAGGAGAGTTGAACATTTGCACCTCAGACCTCTCCTGCTCTTAAATGATTTTGAATTTAAAAGCATAGATTTCTGAAATGTATTTAGATCACATTAGATGGTGCAGATGCACCTTGAAAATTAGAAGAAATATGCTTTGGATTGATATTAGCATAGATGGGAGGATTTGGAAAGGGGAAATATATTAAATAAGTATAAAATTTATTGTATTCGTTTTGCGATGTATTTTTGGCTAATCTAAAAATATCCAGTACAAGTTTTATACGTTAGCCCTTAACTACCTGTACTGGATATTTTTATAAAACGCTTATAGGAAAAGGTTACTTTGATCGCAGCAAAGCTAATTTTTCTTGCAAACGGAGAATTTCCTGTTCTGCAAGGTCAGCACGTTTTTCTGCCGAATCTGCCCGCTTTTCTGCTGAATCTGCTCGTTTCTTCTCTAAATCAGCACGTTTCCGTTCTTTTTCCGTATTTTTACGTTCCATTTCAGCTCCGGCTTCATATTCTTCCCTGCGCAGAAGTTCTTCTTCCTCTTTTTGGTTATACTCAAATATACTCATTGCAATAACCTCCGCTCGATTTTTCCGCAAAAAATCTGCCAGAATGTCCTCGTCAATGCACTCTTTGACGGCTCTTTCAACAGCTGATTTTAACGGCATGATTTTCTGATATTTCCTTACTCTGGCTACATATTGTGCATATTCCTTTAATTTCTTGCATTGCTCCATCAAGGCTTTATTATGGCCATCATTGATATTAATCACCATAACCTTCAGTTCCAGCTCCGGATCTCCGCTGAAATTCTCGTATGCATCCGATAAGCGGTGCTCCATCTGCTCGCCGATTTGCTTCTCTCCATTATAAAACACGATAAACCTCGGCGCTGGTATCTTCTGCTGGCGGCGGGAATACAGGGAAATCCCATTCAGTTCTACGTATTTCTGGTACTCATTAGCTATGTAAATAAGATCTCTTAACGGGATGTTTGGATTATAGGTGGACTGATGCTCCCACAAAAATATATTGAAATCCAGGATAAATGCCAGGTCATTTTTCATACCCATGTAGATGGCATTCTCTAATGTTACGATTTCCAATGCATCCGGATCACTATACTGCTTCCCGTTTAGAGCATTATACAAGGATAACAGATTCTCCTTATTGGAAAAAAGCGCGCGAAAGACATTATCCTTGTATTTTATGTTCGCCTCCGGCACCATCTCCAATTCTTGCTGTAGTTCCTGTTTCTGCACAGTTGTCGCTTTCTTTTTTACCATATTCAATTCTCCCTTCCCAGGAGAGTTGAACACTTGCACCTCAGACCTCTCCTGCTCTTAAATGATTTTGAATTTAAAAGCATAGATTTCTGAAATGTATTTAGATCACATTAGATGGTGCAGATGCACCTTGAAAATTAGAAGAAATATGCTTTGGATTGATATTAGCATAGATGGGAGGATTTGGAAAGGGGAAATGTATTAAATAAGTATAAAATTTATTGTATTCGTTTTGTTTTTGTCAAACTTGGATGTATTATGGAAATTCGTTCAACTATGGACGGATCCGTACGGGAAGGGCCGTGTTGGTTGCGATTAGTATTCCGATTTTTACTAGTCAGTTGGAGAAGAGCAGAGAGGCTACTGATTTAGCAAATCTTAGAGCTGCATATGCGGAAGCATCTGCCGAAGCATTAACAGCAGACACTGCACAATATACTGCAGTTACACAAAAAGTTGAAATGAAACAGACCAAGGCTGGTTGGGTTACTGCTAATCCAGAAGTTGCTGGTGTTAAATTTACGAATGAAAATCAGCCATTTGTAGCTGGAACCCCTGTATATGTTACTGTATTTTGTGATGGAAGTAATCCAACTTTTAGTATAACGGAACCAACAGCAACTACAACTAAAAAATTGTATACAAAATAGTTCCAATGAAACTGTAAAAAAATTAGCAGAAAATTGATTAATCGAACCTTTTTTTGGGGGGCAGACCCAAAGGTTCGTTACAGTTACCAGTGATGGTATGGCACCTAAAATTTCAATCAGCGCTTCATGATAAAATTGTTTTATGAATATAATTAATATTTAATTTGAAATAAAAACAGCATATTTGAAGCGGAGATTATAATATATCTCCCTTCAAATATGCTTGTTTTACAATAAAATTGGGTTTTGTTAATTTCTATTTATATGTACACTCAGTAATTGCACCGTTTACATATTTAAAAGTAACAGTTGCGGAGTCTATAGCTGTTCCACCATCAGTAGGAGCTGTAAATGGAAGATCTGCTCCTTCTCCATTCCAACTATCTGCTTTTTTAGATTTAATAGCAACACCAGATACATTAACATCGCCAGTGATTGCACCAGTATCAAAATCTGTAGCTAATGTAGCCTTACCACTGCTAGATCCAGTTAAAACGGCTGTCTGTGCTTCTGCATAGGCTGCACGAATGTTACTGATAGATACTGCATCTCTAGACTTCTCCAACTGAGAAGTAAAGATCGGAATACTAATCGCAACCAACACGGCCCTTCCCATCCCAATTCCCCCATAATTGAACAAACTCAATTCAAAAGAAATCCCCCTAAAAGCCGCGGATTCTCACTAATCTTTACACAATAAAATTTCCAGGCAAATAAAGTGGTAGCCCTCAAAGCCACCACCCAGCTTTATCTTCACGCAATCCCCAACTCAGCCATCAATTTTTTTCGATACTTTTTATTATTACTTGCCTGCTGTAAATCAGTAATACGCCCAGCAGAAATTAATTTTTGAATTAATTTGCTCATCTGTTCTTCTGCCTCGCGCTTGCCTTCCCGTTTGCCTTCTCGTCTACCTTCTCGTTTACCTTCCCGTTTACTATCCCTCATCATATCATCAAACGCTTTACACATATCAAATCCACCTCCCACGTTTTCAACATCTCTTTTTATAAGTTTCATAGCCCTAATTCCCGACATTACGGTAAGTAAATCAAAAGTGTCTTCTTCTAGTCTAGAGAAAACAGCTTCATTCTCTTTTACATACTCTTGTAATGCCGTTTTATCATTCGTTCTTTGCAAGAATCCACAAACCTGTCGCAAATCTGTCTGGAACCATTCGATATTTTGGAAATGATACACTTCAAAAAGCAGCATTGGTTTCTCTGCAAATAATTTCCGCAGTTCTTCCGGAAAAACCCTTGTCCTAGTCAGATCGTCCATTTGAAAGGCTGCCTGCCAGCGCTCTTTTCCAAAATAGATTACAATTTGAAGCACTGGATAAAAACGATCTGTCTTTTTCATTCCAGAAAGCCGCTCCGGACTGTCTTTTAAATCATCACAGTTTTTATGCGCCTTTTGCAGCTTTTTCCACTGGTTATAGTAATCTGTCCCTTTCTCATGCAAAAGTCTGACCGGCATTGCATAATGCTCTAATGTCTGTATCTGAATCATAAACAAAAATTTCAGGTTCTTCCATGCCATCATAATAGATAAATCCGGCGTATTTTCTATAGCGACAACTTTGTTGTTTTTCCTATAAACATTATGTATCACCGGATTTTTCTCTACCAAATTATCAGTTGTAATAATCTGTCTGCCCTGAAAGACAATTCCATTCAAAAGATCAACAATCCGCCGTGGATCCTTAAAGTACTCAATTGATGTTGCGTTCTCTTCCCGCATGCACACTCCTTTCTGCGTATGAAAAAGGTCATGTAAAGTCATGTGCGTAACACAGAAATGAACATTTTGTACTACTATCAGTATATACATATATTCAATATATTTCAAGTATTAGTATACGAAAATATAACTTCACAACAACCCGTTTCATACCTATAAAAAATATTCATAACAAATTGGAATTACCTGACCGAATGACCAGATTGAGATTTTTCTTTGGTAAAAGTAGGTTAAGTATACGACTTGATAAATGGTCTTGTCAATCAGAAAATTAAGGTTTATGTCTTGCAAAGCTCTTTAAATTCTTTTTCAAATCCCGTTGACTTTCTCATAAATCCTCCATATAATAAAAGTACAGAATACTGTACGTAAAGGAGTGATCATATGTTAGCAGTTAATTACACCAATTTAAGAGAGAATATGAAAAGCTGCATGGACAAAGTTACTGACGATTACGAAACCATGATCGTTACCAGAAAAAATAACCGCAACGTCGTAATGATGTCCGAAGAATCCTACAACAACCTTTTGGAAAATCTTCATGTGATGGGAAATAAAGCGAATTATGACTGGTTAATGGAATCCAAGGCGCAGTTAGAATCCGGGCATATGTCTGTCCATGATTTAAAAGAGGTTGGTCCTGATGAATAAAGTATTTACAGATAATGGCTGGGCAGATTATGTTTACTGGGAAACCGAAGACCGGAAAACTCTCAAAAAAATCAATGCCCTTATAGAAGATATATGCAGAAATGGAAATACCGGAATTGGGAAGCCAGAGCCTTTAGTTGGCAATTTAACCGGCTATTGGAGTCGCCGAATCAATGATAAAGACCGGCTGATTTATAAAATTGATGAAGAGAATGTTTATATATTAGCTTGTCGTTATCATTATAGTAAATGATAAAATATACAACTGACTTTTTCTCACTAAATGTTAGTGACTTCATGAGCTGTCACTGATGTGATTTCATCGCCTGTCAGTAGATTGTTCAGTTTTCTGTCTTTGTTTATGTTAGCAGACTGGGGAGTTTCCCTCCCCAGAG
>NZ_JBQKLL010000012.1:0-93973 GCF_052116245.1 Blautia sp. Sow4_E7 | reverse complement strand
TAAAGAATTATAGAAAAATGTCCGCCAGAAATTTAAATAAAAGTCTCTGGCGGACAGAAATTCCGTCTGATTCCGGGCAAAAAATACCGGATGGTTTTGGACAAAACCGGTCGTCAGTAACAACAAGGCGACTTTGCACTGGCTGGGAAGACGCTGAAAATAATGGATCAGAACTGGCACAGAAGTGAAGAATACTGGATCTGGAAAATCAGATATCTGGCAGCACAGAAAATGGGAAGGGAAATAGAAGAAAGTTTAAAAGCTTTAAAAGAGGAACACATTTATCTTTCCTCAAAGGGAAAGGAGGCACTGGAATTTTGGCTGATTGGATAAAAAAGATGAGAAATTTTCAATTTAAAGGAATTCTGGTGATCCTGGTTTGTTTTTTGCTCATAGGGGCAATTCTGTTTGCGGAACGTTCCGGCTTGTCCTATCAGGAAAGAAAAAAAGAATTAAGTTATCTGGATGCAGAGGAACTGGCTACAGAAAAGGATGCAGTGAAGGCTTTAAAACCCACCTGCCTTGTCCTTATGGACACAAATCAGGAGAACAGTACCATAGCATGGACACAGTTTGAGCAGATCTTTTTGGATATGAAAGTGGGGGTGGATCTGGTAGATATAAGCAGCGGGGAAATGCCAGGGAATCTGTCTGGATATGAGACAGTGGTGGTTCTTTTAAGCGATTTGAACCCTTTGAAAGAAGGTGTTTTAAAAATCACTGACTGGGTAAAAGCAGGCGGCAGTGCCATGTTTGCCCTTACCCTCCAAAAGGATACTTATGTATCGGTTATCGAGCAGAAGCTTGGAATCGCATCTTCAGGCTATACAGATGCTATGGTGAACAGCATTTATTTTGACAAGGATTTTCTTATCGGAGGAGGACAGGCCTATGAGATCACAGATGGCTACGAATCTGCATGGGCTGTGGAATTAACCCAGCGCGCAAAGGTATATGCCTGGGCGGATGACCCTTCAGGAGTTCCCCTGATCTGGGAGAACGATTATGGGAAAGGAAAATTTGTAGTAGATAATTTTGGATTATGTGAAAAGGCCTGCAGAGGATTTTTTGCCGCGTCCTACAGCCTTTTGACTGATGTGGGGGTATATCCGGTGATCAATGGCTCCGTTTTTTATCTGGATGATTTTCCATCCCCTGTCCCCAGCGGAGATGGAACCTATGTAAAAAGGGATTATGGCACCAGCATTGCAGATTTCTATACCAATATCTGGTGGCCGGATATGATCGCCCTTGCAGCAAAGCACAATGTGAAATATACAGGGGTTATGATTGAAAATTATGAGGATGACACGGATGGAGAAACCCAGCGCCAGGAAGATGTACAGCGGTTCCAGTATTTTGGAAATATGATCCTGCATCAGGGGGGAGAGCTGGGCTATCACGGCTATAATCATCAGCCTTTGAGCCTGCCCAACACAGATTATGGAGATTTGCTTCCTTATAATACCTGGACGAGTCTTTCGGCTATGGAAAAAGCAATGAAGGAGCTGATGAACTTTGGAAAGGAAATGTTTCCGGAGACGGAAATGTCTGTTTACGTTCCGCCTTCGAATGTGCTGTCAGAAGAAGGAAGGGCATTGCTTGGTTCCATGTATCCCCAGCTCCGCACCATTGCAAGCAACTATTTCTCAGGTGAATTTGCCTATGTACAGGAATTTGAGGTGGCGGAGGATGGAATTGTGGAACAGCCACGTATTATTTCTGGTGCCATCATTGATGATTATATGCAGATGGCAGCTCTGTCAGAGCTGAATATGCATTTTGTAAATACACATTTTATGCATCCGGATGACCTTCTGGACGAGGACAGGGGTGCAGCCCTTGGCTGGGAAAAGCTGAAACAGCGTCTGGATGAGTATATGACCTGGATGAACGAGGCAGCGCCGGCACTTCGAAATCTTACAGGCTCTGAGCTATCCGGGGCTATTGAAAGATATGGTGCCCTGACAGTGGAGAAAGACATTACAGATAGTGAAGTGCATCTTCATCTGGGAAATTTTTACGATCAGGCATATCTGATGGTGAGAATGAATAAAGGAACTCCGGTGCGTGTGACTGGTGGGGACTTGACGCAGGCTGCGGGGAATCTGTATCTGCTGAGCGCAGACCAGGAAGATGTGTACATTGAATTTAAATAAGTATGATGCCAGCTGTGTCAGAAGGTCTTTTACCACTGGTAACATAAACATATGTATTAAAAATGCAGATAAAAGGAGAAAACAGTGAGAATCTGTCTGGTTTTGGAAGGATGTTATCCTTATGTATTTGGCGGTGTTTCTACGTGGATGCACCAGTATATGAAACAGATGCAGGAGCATGAATTTGTGCTCTGGGTCATTGGGGCAAGTGCAGAAAAAAGAGGGAAATTTGTCTATGAACTTCCGAAAAATGTTGTAGAGGTTCATGAGGTTTTTCTGGATGATGCCCTCCGGGTGAAAGAAAAGGGAAAAATGTCCCATATTTTTTCCGAAAAAGAATTAGAAAGCCTGAGCGAACTGATGCAGATGGGAAGACCGGACTGGGAGACGCTGTTTTCCTTATATCATGATAAACATTTAAATCCCATGGCTTTTTTAAAAAGTGAGACCTTTCTGGATCTTCTTATAAAAATCTGTAAGGAACAGTATCCATACATTGCCTTTGCAGACGCTTTTCATACTATGCGCTCCATGCTTCTGCCAGTATTGTATCTTATGGGAAGCGAAGTACCAGAAGCGGATGTGTATCATGCCATATGTACTGGGTATGGCGGGCTTCTGGCATGCCTGGGTGGTTATGTGTACAAAAAGGATGTTCTTCTTACAGAACATGGAATTTATACAAGGGAGAGAGAAGAGGAAATCATCCGTGCCAGGTGGGTGGTTCCGTCCTTTAAGAAACAGTGGATCGCCTTTTTTTATATGCTGTCAGATATGATCTACCAGAGGGCATTTCGTGTGACCTGTCTTTTTACAAATGCAATGCGCACTCAGATCCAGATGGGCTGTGCACCTGGAAAGTGCCGGGTTATCGAAAATGGGATCGATTATGACAGGCTGTCCGGAATCCCCTTGAAAGAAGAGAATGGCTGGGTGGATATTGGAGCGGTGGTAAGGCTTGCTCCCATCAAAGATATCAAGACCATGATCTACGCTTTTTTTGAACTGTCAGCACATGTAAAAAATGTACGTCTTCACATTATGGGAGGGGTTGATGATGAAGAATATGCACAGGAATGTTATGAGCTGGTGAAACAGCTGAAGCTGGAAAATATTATTTTTACAGGTCGTGTGGATATTGTAAAATATATGGAAAAACTGGATTTTACCATCCTTACCAGTATTTCAGAAGGACAGCCCCTGTCTGTGCTGGAATCCTTTGCTGCAAGACGTCCCTGCGTTACCACAGATGTAGGCTGCTGCCGGGAACTTTTGGAAGGAAAGGAAGAGGATGTGTATGGAAAGGCTGGTTATTATGTGGCACCTATGTACCGGGATGGTCTGGCTCTTGCCATGGAGAAAATGTGTGAATCCAGAAACAGGCGGCTTCGTATGGGCCAAAATGGTCAGGACCGAGTAAAGGCTTATTACAGACAGGAGCGGATGATCCGTCTGTACCGGGAACTATATGAAGAGGTGATACAAAAGAATGGCTGGAATCGGATTTGAACTAAAAAAACTATTTAACAGACAAGGGCTGTTTGCTTCTTTCAGAGCTTACGGATATGCGGGAGTGGTATGTACCGGGCCAATGCTTCTTGGAATCGTGCTGCTTCTTGGCGTCATGTATCTTTGTGATAAAACAGGAGGCAGCAGGCATAGCCGGGAACTTCTGGTGTGTATGATCACGTATACTCTTTTGTTTTCCCTGACAGTTACTAGTTTTCTGTCTATGGTAGTTACCAGGTTTATTGCAGATATGCTGTATGAGGAAGAATATGACAAGGTATTGCCTTCTTTCTGGGGGTCTGCCGGAATTATGCTGGTGGCTGGTGGAATCTTGTACGGGATTTTCCTTATTTTTTCCGGTGCAGGACTTATAGACGGATTGTTGTGTCTGTGGCTATTCGGAGAGCTGATCGTTACCTGGAATGCAATGAGCTATCTTACTGCGATCAAAGACTACAGAGGAATCATGTTATCCTTTACAGCTGCCATTGTGATCACGTTTATATCCGGGTGGGTGCTGCTGATGTTTGGAATTCCACACGTAGAAGCACTTCTGACTGCAGTTGCCATCGGATACGGTGTAATGCTTTTGTGGGACGTGATCCTTTTATACCAGTATTTTCCACAGGGGGAAAAGGGCGCCTTCCTTTTTCTGAGATGGGTGGATCAGTTTCTGCCTCTTGCGTTTACAGGGCTTTTTATCAATATTGGGTTGTTTGCCCATCTGGTGATCATGTGGATCGGTCCGCTTCAGGTACAGGTGCAAGGCTTGTTTGTAGGTGCGCCTTACCACGATGTGCCAGCCCTTGTAGCATTTCTTACGATTTTGGTAACAACGGTAAACTTTGTGGTTTCTGTGGAAGTAAATTTTTATCCCAAATATAAAAATTACTACAGTTTATTCAATGATAAAGGTGCTGTGGGGGACATTACCCAGGCTGGTGAGGAAATGCTAAAGGTATTGAATGTGGAGCTAAAATATACTGCCCTGAAACAGCTTCTTGCTACAGCACTTGCTATTTCCCTGGGGGGAGTGGTTCTGGAGTATCTGCCGCTTGGGTTTAATGACCTTATGGAAGGGTATTTTAGAACGCTCTGTGTGGGATATGGCATTTATGCTGTGGCTAATACAATGCTCCTGCTGCTTTTATATTTTACAGATTACAAGGGGGCAATTGCGGCTTCCGGATGCTTTGCTGGAGGAACTGTGATATTTACAGTGACCTCCCTGTCTTATCCAAAGGTTTATTTTGGCTTTGGATTTCTCGCTGGCAGTGCAATGTTCTTTCTGATCGCAGCCTTTCGGCTGGATTATTACACAAAGCGCCTGCCCTATTACATTTTGAGTGTACAGCCGGTTGTGGCACGGGAAAAAAGAGGGATGTTTTCCAGACTTGGTTATTTCCTCAGTGAAAAACTGGAAAGGAGTCAGAACAGTGAAAAAATATAGAAAGCTTGCAGGTATTCTTGCTGGAAGCATGCTCCTGTCTTTATTCGCAGGCTGTATAGGAGCCAGGGAGAAAGTGCAGGAAGAAAAGAATGAGAGTACAGATGCAGAAGAAAAAGAGACATCTGAAGAATCCCGGAATATAAAAAAGGCAGACACCCAGGATATTGACCAGGTTCATATAAGGGATAAAGACAGCCTTTATGAGAATGATGCGGATACCAGTGTGGTTACCATGTATCTCACTGTTTCAAAGGGAAATTCTTCAGAAAACACAGATCATACATGGGAAGAGATCAACAGCTATTCCGCTTATGATTATGAGGAGATGGGAGTAGAACGGTATCAGGCAGCAGCTCTTTTACAGGTAGGGGATGAGAACGGTCCTACAGAAGGAATGGTAGGGTATGGTGAAAGCGTTCCAAATGCCACGGTACAGATCCGTGGACAGACTTCAAGCCGAAATGCCCAGAAAAACTATAAGATCGAACTGAAGAAAAATAAAGGAACCTGGCGGGGCCAGAGAACGATTAATCTGAACAAGCATATGACAGAAGGAATGCGATTCCGAAACAAGCTTGCGTATGACCTGCTGAAGGGTATTCCGCAGCTGATCAGCATGAGAACCCAGTTTGTACATTTGTATGTAAAAGATACTACAGATGGTTCTGCTGACAGTGAATTTGAGGATTATGGCCTGTATACCCAGGTGGAGCAATTCAATAAAACCGGAATGAAGAACCATGGACTGGATTCCAATGGACAGCTGTATAAAATAAATTATTTTGAATTTTACAGAAATGAAGACGTGATAAAGCTTCAGAGTGATCCAACCTATGACAGTACTGCTTTTGAGGAGCTTTTGGAAACAAAAGGGAATACAGATAACAGCAAGCTGATCCAAATGCTGGATGCGGTGAATGACTATAGTATCCCTATTGATACAATTCTGGAAGACTATTTTGATGAGGAGAATCTCACATACTGGATGGGCTTTCAGATACTGATGGGAAATGTGGATACCCAGAACCGGAATATGTATCTGTACAGTCCTCTGAATTCGGATACCTGGTATTTTATCCCCTGGGATAACGATGGGTGTCTGATGCGGTCAGAATATGATGTGACAGGCTTTAGCGATCACAAAAGCTGGGAATCGGGCATCAGCAACTACTGGGGAAATGTATTATTCCAGAGATGCCTGAAATCAGATCATTTCCGGCAAAAGCTGGATGAAGCAATCCTGGATCTGAAGGAATATCTCAGCGAAGAGAGACTGGGCACCATGATCGAAAATTATAAGACTGTGGTGAAGTCCTATCTTTATGAGATGCCAGATGCGTTTTATGCACCCCTTACCAGCGAACAGTATGATGAAATTGCTGCTGCACTTCCAGAAGAAATAGAACAAAATTATCAGTTGTATGTAGAGAGCCTTAATAAGCCTATGCCGTTTTATATTGGTATTCCTGAGGCTGATGGGGAGGAAATGAAAATAACATGGGATCCTTCGTATTCCTTTGATGCAGAGGATATTACTTATTCAGTGGAGGTAGCAAGGGATTATCTGTTTCAGGATGTGATCGCTTCACAGGAGGGACTTCAGATCCCAGAGACCAGGGTTTCCCTTCCGGAAGCTGGCCAGTATTTTATCCGTGTGTGTGCTGTCAATGAAGAAGGAAATACACAGGATGCCTTTGATTATTATGTTACAGATGAAGGAAAGCATTATGGTATGAAATGTATCTATGTAACAGAAGACGGACAGATCGAGGAAGATATTTATGAGGAATAAAAGCAAGGAAGCATTTCGAAATGAATGGAAGTATCTGATCAGTACCAGTGAAAAAGAAATGCTCACCCTCAGGCTGAAGCCATTTCTGCAGCCAGACCCCCATGCAGGAGAAAGGGGATATTTTATCCGGAGCCTGTATTTCGATGATTACTGGAACAGTGCCTATGAGGAAAAAGAAGCAGGTGTTCTTAAGAGAAAAAAATACAGGATCCGGCTTTATAACAATAATGACAAATTTATAAAGCTGGAACGAAAAAAGAAATTTGGCAGCTATATTTACAAGGAGAGTGCACCGCTAACAAGAGAAGAAGTTGAGAAAATCCTGAAGGGGGACTATGAGTTCCTTTTGCACAGTCCCCACTCCCTGTGCCGGGAATTTTACATAGAATGTACCTGCAATATGATGCGGCCAAGGACCATTGTGGATTACGACCGGATCCCCTGGATCCTGGATGCAGGAACGGTGAGGATCACCTTTGATTCAGATGTGAGAGCGGCCATTGGCAGTTACGATATTTTTGATCCGGCACTGTCTGCGCTGTCCGTGTTGGAACCTGGAAAACTAATTATGGAAGTGAAGTTTACAGAAATGCTTCCCCAGCTTTTGCGTGATGTTCTGCCGCCTCCTGCAGCGGAATTTACAGCGGTTTCCAAATATGTACTCTGTTATGAGAAGACCAGGTATATGAATGGATTCGGGTACTGGTATGAGACATAAGAGGGAATGACCTTTGTGTCAGGAAGAAAAAAATCTGGCACTGGTAATAAAATAGAAAAACAAATGATTCAAACGAAACAAAAGGGAGGAAACAGGCATGAGTGTAAAAGATGTAATAAAGAAGTCTGTATTGGAGTCAGGTGCATTTACCCAATATAATATTCCAGGGATTATAGAGGCTTTAGCTGCAGCCCTATTTCTGGGTGCGCTGATCTATCTGGTATACCGGAAGTTTTACGCAGGAGTTGTTTTTTCAAGGACATTTGCCGTTACCCTGGTGGGAATGACAGTGCTTACCTGTATGGTAACCCTGGCAATTAGTACAAACGTAGTGATTTCCCTTGGTATGGTAGGAGCCCTGTCCATTGTCCGTTTCCGTACAGCGATTAAGGATCCTATGGATCTTTTGTATCTGTTCTGGGCGATCACCACAGGGATCACAGCGGGAGCGGGAATGTATGTCCTGGCACTTCTGGCGGCTGCGATCATGATCCTGATGATCGTATTGTTTTACCACAAACAGCAGAGGGGGAAAATCTATATTGCAGTGATCCATTACACAGGAGATCAAGCTGGAGACGAGGTGATCCGATGCTTTGGAAAAAGAAAATACTTTATCAAATCCAAGACAATGCGAAAAGAAAAAACAGAGATGGCCGTAGAGTTATACTGCAGGCAAAATGACATGGACTTTATGGAAAAAATCCGCAGTATAGAAAATGTAGAGGATGTAACCCTGATTCAGTATAATGGAGAATATCACGGATGAAAAAAGTTCTGGCAGCAATGCTGATGATTCTGATTGTCGTTCTGGCAGCTGGCGCAGGCTACTGGTGGTGGTCTTCCAGAAATGAAAATAAAAAGCAGTTTCAGAAATCCCAGGAGGTTTTTGGAAATCCGCTTATGGGATATGCACCAAGTGCCTGGCACGAGGAAGTGTCAGAAGACATTTCCCTTTTGTATATGGATATTACCTGGGCTGAGTTAGAACCAGAAGAAGGCGTTTATGACTGGAAGGCCATAGAAGAGGAAAACCAGACAAAGAGATGGAGAGAAGAAGGAAAGCATCTGATCCTGCGTTTTGTCTGTGACATTCCTGGTGATGAGAAACATATGGATATCCCCCAGTGGCTGTATGAAAAGACAGGGGAAGACGGAACCTGGTATGACGGTGAATATGGAAAAGGCTATTCCCCGGATTACAACAATGAAATTTTTATAGAAGAGCATGAGAAGGCGGTCAAAGCTCTTGGAGAGCACTTTGGAAAGGATGAACTGATCAGTTATATTGAACTGGGCAGTCTTGGACATTGGGGAGAATGGCATGTAAATTACAGTGAGGGAATGACGAGAATTCCCAGGGAGGCGGTAAGAAACCAGTATGTCATGCCCTGGCTGGAGGCTTTCCCGGGGGCTGCCATGCTTATGAGAAGGCCATTTCGTATTGCAGAAGATTATGGAATGGGGTTGTATAACGATATGGCTGGATACCAGGAGTCCACACAGGAATGGCTGACCTGGATTGAAGAAGGGGGAGATTATGGACAGGCAGAAGAGGAAGATGCGCTGAAGGCGATGCCGGATTTTTGGAAGACAGCTCCTTCAGGAGGTGAGTTTACCAGCTCGGTTTCCATGGAACAGATGCTGGTAACAGATCTGGATCAGACCGTGGAGCTGATCCGGAAATCCCACACCACTTTTTTAGGACCGAAATATGCAGATGTCCAGTATAAAGAGGGATATGAGAAGGTGCTTTCGAATATGGGGTACCGTTTGTGGATTTCAGAGGCTGTCTGGAAAAATGAGGGACAAAAGGATTGTCTGCGGCTGACCTGGAATAATGATGGTGTTGCCCCGTTTTATCAAAACTGGCCGGTATATCTGTATCTGGAGGATCCATCTGGAAAGCTGGAAGAAAAGGCAGCGGTGAATATGCTTCTTTCTTCTGTTTTGCCTGAAACACAGCTTATTACGAAGAACGTATTTGAAACCAAAGATGTCCCGGCACTTTTGGGGAATGGATATACGCTGGCTGTTGGAATTGAAGATCCTATGACAGAAAAACCAGGCGTCAGACTGGCGATGGACTGTATTTACCAGGATGGTAAAAATGTGCTGTGGAAAATTGAAAAATGAAAGAACTGCCAGCTTCTGGCTTTAAAGAAAAATTTACAAAAGAGGTAAAAAATGTCAGAGAAAACAATAAAATACGAATATGAATATGGACTGTGCAAAAGAATGCATTACCGTGGGCTTTGGTGTGTGCGCTATGAAGGTGTGCCTGGACATTTTGAGAAAGCGGGAATGGCCTGTGTCTGTGCAGTGGACGGATGTGATAAAGACTGTGCGGTCCTGGAAACGGCAGATCCGGTGATCGACCCGGAATGGGAGTGGCACATGCTGGATAAGCCGCCGGTGGGATAAACGGTAAAACGGCGATCCTTGTGACAGGAAAAGTGGAAGATACATATTATAAAACAAGGTTTATCAGCTGGTGACGGCATATGTGTGTATCTGAATCCCAGAAGTGTCTGCAAACAGAGAAAAGTCAGGAACAGAAAGTTCTGGAGAAGCTTGTGGATATCCTGGCAGAGGAAAACCAGATCACCCTGGCAGAAGGGGTGGATTTGAAAGAAAGAATAAAGAAATATGGAGGCACTTTAAGATGCGGGCGGTGATCTACTGCCGGTGCAGCACAGAGGAAGAGTGCCAGAGGGACGCCCTGATAAGACAGGCGGCAGAGGCAAGAGAATGCGTCCGCCGCCTGAACTGGTCTTTGGAGGACGAATATATCGAGAGCCGGTCCGGTACCAGCACCAGAGGAAGAGAACAATACCAAAGACTTTTTGCAGATCTTCTTAGAGATAGGTTCGAGATTGTGGTGATAAAATCCCAGGACAGACTGATGCGGAACACCCGGGACTGGTATATTTTTATTGACCGTCTGGTAACAAGTGGAAAGCAGCTGTATCTGTATCTGGAAAACCGTTTTTACAATACGGACGATGCGCTGATCACCGGTATTAAGGCAATTCTGGCAGAAGAATACAGCCGGGAGTTAAGCAGAAAGATCAACAATGCCCACCGGAACCGCCAGAAAACAGGAAGCGCCCTGATGCTTACCTCCAATACCTATGGATTCCGGAAAATGCCGGACAAAAGCCTGGTGCTTGTGGAAGAAGAAGCCGCAGTGAAAAGAAAAATGTATGAGCTTTGTGCTGCTGGATTGGGCAGCAGAAGGATTTCCCGGATTTTGCTGGAAGAAGGAATCCGAAAACGCAATGGAACCCCCTTTTCGGATTCGGACATCCGCCGTATGATCCGGAACCCCATTAACAAGGGGACTGTGGTGATGAACCGGAAACATTATGATTTTGACACCAGAAAGACGGTGAAAAACCCGGAAGAACAGTTTTTTATTTATGAGAAACGCATTCCGGCTATTGTTCCGGAAGAATTGTGGGAAGCCGCAAACCGGGAAATAGATAGAAGAAGGAACATTTCGGAAGAACGGGAAAAGGTGGAATATGGGAGAAACAAAGGAAAGTATACTTTAAGCGGGAAGCTGGTCTGTGGTCTTTGCGGAGCGCCTTTTTATAGGACTACAAGAAGGCGGAAAGAGGATTTTGTCCATGAATGGAAATGCCGGACCTATCTGGAGCAAGGGCGGAAAAAGAAGGGTAGGACAGGGGGATGTGAGAATATGCATTTAAAAGAACAGGTCCTTTTTTCTGCGCTGGAAAATTTGGACCTGGAGGAATGTGTATTTTTTGCAGAAGCAAACAGTTCCCTGCGCTTATCTGCGGAATCAGGATCTGGCCTGTCAGAACCTGCGCTTATAGAAGCTTTTGTGCAAATTATGAAAGAATGTCTGGAAGAACAGGAAAAGAGCGCACGAAAGAATCTGGAACAGACAGAGAAAAAGATCAAGCATCAGCAGCGGCTCCTTCTGGATAAATATCTGGAAGGAATCATAGAAGAGCCGGTTTTCAGGGAAAAACAATATGAATTGCAGCGAAAATTAGAAAAAAGGATCCAGAAACCGGTGGAACGTGCAGAAGAGCAGGGGCGGAATCTGGCACAGAATAACGGTGTGCAGGATCGCCCAGGGCAGATCCGGAAATTCATGGAGCAGGATCATTCCATTTCCAAAGCCTGTACCTTGTGTCTTCTGGAAGAAATAGAAAAGATCCGGGTTTATCCAGACCGCCTGGAACTGGTGCAAAAAGGTGGAAAATCCATTATTGCGGTGAAGATTTCCCATATGCTATACTAAAAAAACATATGGCAGCAAACTGGCCTGTTTATACAGGCTGGATTAAAAATGCCAATAACATATAGAAGCGAATGAAATCATATGAGGAGCATATCTATGAATATTAGAAAATCTACTGTACAGGATCTTCCGCAGATCCTGGAGTTATACAAAATCGCAAGAGAATTTATGAAAAACAATGGCAATCCCAACCAGTGGGAGGACCGTTATCCCGAGGTTTCCACTGTAGAGAATGATGTGAAACAAGGCATTTCCCATGTATGTGAGGAAAACGGGAAGATCGTAGGAACGTTTGTGTTTTTTATTGGGGAAGATCCTACGTACCGTGTGATCGAAAACGGGGCATGGCACAGCCGGCAGAAGCCATACGGAGTTATTCACAGGGTAGCTTCCGATGGAGAAACAAGAGGCGTAACGAAAGCTGCTTTTTCCTATGGTATGGAGAAATGCGGATATCTGCGCATTGACACCCATGAAGATAACAAACCAATGCAGGGAGCACTGAAGAAGTTTGGATTTCGGGAATGCGGCATCATCCATCTGGAAAGAGGGGCTGAGCGGATCGCCTTTGACTGTCTGAAAGAATGGATCTGAAAATTTGTAAATTTTATATCCTTTTTTGAAGACATACAGGAATGCGCTTCGTTATAGTAGAGTGGAAAGAAAAGAGAAAAGCAGTTTACAAAGAATTGCACAGAAACAGAGAATTGGAAAAGCAAAAAATCAGAATGCGTACCTGCTGGAATGTCTGGCTGCCATATATGATCAGGTAGCCAAGTCCCTGTCTGGCTCCGATGAATTCTCCAATGATCACACCCACCAGGCAAAGTCCGATGTTCACCTTCATGTTTGCCAGAATGAGGGGAACTGAGGACGGCAGAACAATTTTTAACAGTTCTTCCTTTTTGCCGCCGCCTAGGGTACGGATCAGTTTTAACTTTTCCTGGCTGATCTCCCCAAAGCCAGTGTAAAGGTTCAAAATGGATCCGAAGATGGCAACGGACATACCAGCCACAATAATGGTGCGCTGGCGTGCCCCAAGCCATACGATCAAAAGCGGTGCCAGAGCGGATTTGGGAAGACTGTTCAGGACCACCAGATAAGGCTCCAGCACTTTTGAAAGCCGGGGACATCCCCACAGCAGGATGGAAATACCAAGTCCAAGTATCACTACGAAGAAGAAACTAAGAAGAGTTTCTTTAAGAGTGGCACCAATGTGGACAAAAAGGGACTGATCTTTTGCCATTTCCAAAAAGGTTTTGAAAATCATGGAAGGACTGCTGAAGATAAAGGAATCGATCCAGCCCATCCTTGCGGTGATCTCCCATTGCGTAAGAAAAATAAGAAAGACCAGAAGCCTTGCACTTATCACCAGGCGACGGTCCCTTTTCTGACGGGCAAGATATGCTTTTTGTGCGTGGGAGGGTTCATGCATTCTGATTCAGCTCCTTCCAGATCAGGTTAAAGTAGGATTTGAAAGCTGGGGCATTTCTTGATGTAAGAGGTGTACGGTCTTTCATATTCAGGTCGATGGGTACGATCTTTACCACAGTGGCTGGACGGCGGGAAAGGATCAGTACCCGGTCAGCCATGCTGATGGCTTCGGAAATATCGTGAGTGACAAGAATTGCCGGCTTCTTTTGCTTTTTCAGGATTTTTCCAATGTCATCACTTACGTTTAGCCTTGTCTGGTAATCAAGGGCTGAGAAGGGCTCGTCAAGAAGCAGAAGATCAGGCTTCAGTGCCAGTGTGCGGATCAGTGCCGCCCGCTGACGCATACCGCCGGAGAGCTGGCTTGGACGCTGGTCGCGGAATTTGTCCAGCTCATAGAGCTTTAACATGTGGTCTACATAGGAAAGATTTTCCTTTGTAAGCTCCCCGCGGATTTCCAGACCAAGGAGAACATTACGGTAGATGCTGCGCCACTCCAGAAGATGGTCCTTCTGGAGCATATAGCCAATGCGGGCGCTGTCCTCGTTTATAGGACTTCCGTTCATGAGAATGGTACCCTGTTCAGCGGTAAGAAGTCCGCAGATCAGATTCAGAAGCGTGGACTTTCCACAGCCGGAAGGCCCCACAACTGCCAGGAACTCTTCTGGCATCAGTTCAAAGGATATATGAGAAAGGGCAGCTGTCTCCCCAGATAGGCTATGGTAAGAAAGACTCACATCCTTCACTTCCAGAAGCGGATTCATAATCAAACCTCCATTTTTGTATAATTTATGATATGCTTTTGGAATAGGGTGTGTTATACTATAGGAGTGTATCTGTGTTGCGTACAGATACGCTGTGATGCGCGGACACAAAAAAGTGGGGTTCGTAATTTTCGTATCGACAATTTTTTAGAAAGAAAATAAGATTATGAGCAAAAAGCAAACGGTTCTTAACCTGTTATTTCTGGTAATCGTTTTCGGGCTTACCATGTACCTGATTTTTCGTGGTAAGGATATCGGGGATATTATCAGCACTGCAAGGGAAGCAGATGAAAGATACCTGCTTCTGAGTCTTGTGTGCGTGGTACTTTTTATCCTGGGCGAATCGGTTATCATTTTTTATATGATGAAAACCCTTGGAGCCAGTGTGAAGATGAGTCACTGTGCATTGTATTCTTTTGTGGGATTTTTCTTCAGCTGCATTACCCCCTCTGCTTCAGGCGGACAGCCAATGCAGATTTTCTATATGAAAAAGGATAAGCTGCCCATTCCGGTCACCACACTGGTCCTGATGATCGTTACCATCACTTATAAAGCAGTGCTGGTTGTGATCGGTATTCTGATCTGTCTTTTTGGCGGAGATTTCCTGAGAGGCTATCTGGGAGATTATATGTGGGTATTTTATCTTGGCGTGGGACTGAATGTGTTCTGCGTGACCTTTATGATGATACTGGTGTTTGCTCCCGGTCTGGCCAAATGGATCATGGTAAAAGGCCTGAAGATCATTGAGCATATCCGGATCCTGAAGCCGAAGAAGACCAGACTGGAAAAGTTGGAGGCTTCCATGGACCAGTATCATGAGACGGCGGCTTTCTGGGCCAGCCATAAACGGATTATACTGAATGTATTTATCATTACATTTGTACAGAGGTGTATTCTGTTCACGGTAACCTACTGGGTATATCGTGCCCTGGGACTTCATGAGTATGGAATCCTGACCATTACTATTTTACAGGCGGTGATTTCCGTATCGGTTGATATGCTTCCGCTTCCGGGAGGTATGGGAATCAGCGAGACATTATATATGGTGATGTTTGTGCCGGTGTTTGGACAGCTTCTGCTGCCATCCATGCTGCTCAGCCGTGGAATTGCCTATTATGGGCAAATGCTGATCAGCGCGCTGATGACGTGTGTGGCGCATCTTACCATTGGAAGGAAAAACCAAGAGATACAAGGAAGTTAACAATTGCTATGAAGGAAGAACGTTTTGAAAAGGAGAAACAGGATATGCTTGGATTTTATGATTATACAGTGGTGCTTACTTACATAAGCCTTGCCATTTCCGTATTTGGAATGACAAGGGCACTTGCAGGAAACTTTAAGGTTGCGATTTTATGTCTGGCGTTGTCCGGACTTTGTGATATGTTCGATGGCAAAATTGCCCGTACCAAGAAGAACCGGACAGAAGATGAGAAGAAATTTGGGATCCAGATCGATTCCCTGTGTGATGTGGTATGCTTCGGCGTATTTCCGGCAATGATCTGCTATTGTCTGGGAATGAACCGGATTCCGGGAATCATCATTCTCTGCCTGTATTGTGTGGCGTCTGTGATCCGCCTTGCTTATTTTAACGTGATGGAAGAGAAAAGACAGAATGAGACTTCCGAGCTGCGCCAGTATTACCAGGGGCTGCCCATCACCTCTATGGCGATCATCCTGCCGTTTCTGTATCTTCTTCGCAGAGGCTGCGGAAATAATTTCCTGCTGGTGATCCATGTAGCGGTGGTGGTAGTGGGCGTGCTGTTTGTTACGGATTTCAAGGTGAAAAAGCCCCAGAATCCAATGGCGATCCTTCTTGTGGCACTTGTGGCACTGGCGCTTTCCATGATGTTCCATCTGCTGTAAATACAGGCAGAAAAGTTATGCCCGGCAGATTGCAAAGGTGGTCAAGGTGCATAGGATCGTTCGCAGCAGGTGAATGGAACAGCAATGGAGATTGCGTGAAGAGCGGCCAGAAAACAGATACATATGATTTGGGGGAGTCCAGGAGGTACTATGAAATATATTGACAGAAAAGGAAATATCACCATAGAAGAGAACGGACAGGATAAGTTTCTGCGCCATTTATATAATGACAGGGGCGGTCGTCTCTGTCTGAAAATCCTGGTGCAGCCATTTGTTACCAGGCTGGGCGGCTGGTTTTTGAACACCAGATTTTCTGCCCGTATGGTCCCTGGCTTTGTGGAGCGGAACAGTATCGACCTTTCTGCTTGTACCACGCAGAAATTTCACTCCTACAACGACTTTTTTACCAGAAGGTTAAAAGAGGGACAGCGTCCGGTTGCAGAGGATGACAGTGTGCTGGTCAGCCCCTGCGATGGGAAGGTTACCGTCAGCCGCATTGGAAGTGACTCCCGCTTTTTCATAAAGGATACCCCCTATACCCTGGAGCGCCTGTTGAAGAACAAAAAGCTGGCAGAACGGTATCTGGGCGGTTATGCGGTGATCCTCAGACTGACTGTGGATGATTACCATCATTACTGTTACGTGGCAGATGGGGAGAAATCTCCAGCTGTAAAGATTCCAGGCGTTTTTCATACGGTAAATCCGGCAGCCAATGATGTGTGCCAGATCTACCATGAGAATACCAGAGAATACTGTCTGTTAAAAACAAAGCAGTTTGGCACCATCACCATGATGGAAGTAGGCGCCATGATGGTAGGGAAGATCACAAACCTGAAGCCGGGTGCCTGTGAAGTGAAAAAAGGCGAAGAAAAAGGTTATTTTGAATTTGGAGGTTCTACGATCGTTGTGCTTTTGCAGCATGGGAAAGTAAGGCTGGATGCCGACTTAATAGAGAACTCTGAGAGTGGATATGAAACAGTTGTAAGAATGGGTGAGAGAATTGGCAAATGTAAATTACCAAAAAGAGCTTGAGAAATTAATTGAACAGCAGCAGAAAGAAGGAAAGGTTCCAAGGCTTTTCCTTCATGCGTGCTGTGCGCCTTGCAGCAGTTATGTCCTGGAATATCTTTCCAGGTTTTTTTCTGTTACAGTGTTTTTTTATAATCCCAATATTTCTCCAAAGGAGGAGTATGAAAAGCGTGTAGCAGAGATCCGCAGGCTGATCAGTGAGATGGAATTTCTACATCCGGTAACACTGGTGGAGGGAGAGTATAAACCAGAGTATTTTTACGCTATGGCAAAAGGCCTGGAGGATGTGCCAGAGGGCGGAGAGCGGTGTTTTAAATGCTATCGTCTTCGGATGGAGGCAGCTGCGAAGCTGGCCAGGGAGGGCGGATACGATTATTATACCACCACTCTTTCCATCAGTCCTTTGAAAAATGCAGGAAAGATCAACGAGATCGGACAGGAGCTTTCCCAGATTTATAAGGTGGAGCATCTGCCCTCTGATTTTAAGAAAAAGAACGGGTATAAGCGCTCCATTGAGCTTTCCCATGAGTATGGGCTGTATCGGCAGAATTATTGCGGATGTGTATTTTCCAAGAGAGAAAGTCTGGAGAGGGAGAGACAGAAACAGGAAAATTGCCAGGAGTGCTAGAGCTTTTATGGGGCATGCTCTGGCAGGATACAGTGAAATTCCTATGGAAAGACTCTTTGCAATTAGGAAAAAGTGTGATAAACTAGCACTTGATTGTAGTAAAGTTAGAAAGAATTTGCAAAGTGCCTGGAAGATGATCAAGTTCTGAATGCGGAATAAAGATTGGACTTCGGAAAGTTCTTTGCAGGAAATGAGGAGAAATATATGGCACAGCTTTGGGGCGGACGTTTCACCAAGGAAACCGACAAACTGGTTTACAATTTCAATGCGTCCATTTCATTTGATCAGAAATTTTATGAGCAGGATATCCGCGGAAGCAAGGCTCATGTAAAAATGCTTGCAAAACAGGGAATCCTGACAGAAGAAGAGAGAGACCAGATCTTAGAAGGCCTGGAGGGAATCCTGGCAGATGTAAAGGCAGGCAAGCTTGCAATCACATCCGAATATGAAGATATTCACAGCTTTGTAGAAGCAAACCTGATCGACCGTATCGGAGATCCTGGTAAGAAGCTTCACACTGGAAGAAGCCGCAATGACCAGGTTGCATTGGACATGAAGCTTTATGTGCGCGACGAGATCGATGCCATTGACCAGGAAGTGAAAGCACTCCTTCTGGCACTTCAGAAGATCATGGAGGAGAATGTACATACCTATATGCCAGGCTTTACCCATCTTCAGAAGGCACAGCCGGTTACTCTGGCCCATCATGTAGGGGCTTATTTTGAAATGTTCCGCCGTGACAGAAGCCGTCTTTTTGATATTCGTAAGAGAATGAATACCTGTCCTCTTGGTGCTGGTGCTCTTGCAGGAACCACCTATCCTCTGGACAGAGAATATACAGCGCAGCTTCTGGATTTTGATGAGCCGACCAGAAACAGCATGGATTCTGTATCTGACAGAGATTACGTGATCGAGCTGTTATCAGCACTTTCTACGATTATGATGCATCTCAGCCGTTTTTCCGAGGAGATCATTCTCTGGAATTCCAATGAGTACCGTTTTGTGGAGATTGATGATGCATACAGCACCGGAAGCAGTATTATGCCTCAGAAAAAGAATCCGGATATTGCTGAACTGGTAAGAGGAAAAACAGGACGTGTTTATGGAGCCCTGACCTCTATGCTGACAACCATGAAGGGGATTCCGCTGGCATACAACAAAGATATGCAGGAAGATAAAGAACTCACATTTGATGCCATTGATACAGTGAAAGGCTGTCTGGCGCTCTTTACCGGTATGGTTTCTACCATGCAGTTTAATAAGGCAAATATGGAGGCAAGTGCGAAGAATGGCTTTACCAATGCCACAGATGCAGCGGATTATCTTGTAAATCATGGAGTGCCTTTCCGTGATGCCCATGGAATCGTGGGACAGCTGGTCTTGAAATGCATTGATAAAGGAATTTCCCTGGATGATCTGTCTCTTGCGGAGTATAAGGAGATCAGCCCTGTATTTGAGCAGGATATTTATGAAGCCATCAGTATGAAGACCTGTGTGGAGAAACGAATGACTCTTGGTGCACCTGGCCCGGATGTGATGGAAAAGGTGATCGCAGGGAATAAAAAATATCTGGAAGAGAACTAAAGGGAAGGAAAATTCTTTGAATAGTTCTGTGTAAAGTAACCAAAGAATCCGGTTTTATGGAATTTTTTTGGTAATTTGAATGAATTTATTGCTTTAACATGATAAAATTCAAGAAAGTACTTGCATTTTCAAAGGACATGGTATAGTATGTCATAGAAATACACATGTACGCAGAGGAAAGAATGAGGAGAGAACGTTATGAGTGAAAAGCTTAGAGTCGGTATTTTAGGTGCTACCGGAATGGTAGGTCAGAGATTTATTTCCCTGTTAGAGAATCATCCGTGGTTTGAGGTTGTAACAGTTGCAGCCAGCCCAAGAAGTGCAGGAAAGACTTACGAGGAAGCTGTAGGCGGCAGATGGAAAATGGATACTCCAATGCCGGAGGCTGTGAAGAAGCTGGTTGTTATGAATGTGAATGAGGTAGAGAAGGTTGCGTCAACAGTTGACTTTGTATTCTCTGCTGTAGATATGTCCAAGGACGAGATCAAAGCCATCGAGGAAGCATATGCCAAGACTGAGACACCGGTTGTTTCCAACAACAGTGCCCACAGATGGACACCGGATGTTCCGATGGTAATTCCGGAAATCAACCCGGAGCATTTTGAGGTGATCAAATATCAGAAAGAGCGTCTTGGAACAAAGAGAGGCTTTATCGCTGTTAAGCCAAACTGCTCCATCCAGAGCTACGCTCCAGCCCTTACTGCATGGAAGGAGTTTGAGCCATATGAAGTAGTTGCGACTACCTACCAGGCAATTTCCGGTGCTGGAAAAACTTTCAAAGACTGGCCGGAAATGGAGCATAACATCATCCCATATATCGGTGGTGAGGAAGAGAAGAGTGAGAAAGAGCCTCTTCGTATCTGGGGTAAAGTTGAGGACGGCGTGATCGTTCCAGCTAAGGAGCCTGTTATCACATGCCAGTGTGTTCGTGTGCCGATCCTGAATGGTCACACAGCAGCTGCATTTGTAAAATTCAGAAAGAAACCTACCAAGGAGCAGCTGGTGAAAGCTCTTGTAGAGTTCAAGGGCGTTCCGCAGGAACTGAATCTTCCAAGTGCACCGAAGCAGTTCATCCAGTATCTTGAGGAGGATAACCGTCCGCAGGTTACTGAGGATGTAAACTTTGAGAATGGAATGGGCGTGTCTATTGGAAGACTTCGTGAGGATACTGTTTATGACTGGAAGTTCATCGGACTTTCCCACAATACAGTAAGAGGTGCTGCAGGCGGTGCTGTACTTTGTGCAGAGACTCTGAAGGCACAGGGATATATCCAGGCGAAATAAGTAGAAGAAAAGAATAAATTGCAAGGGGAATGCTATCGGGAGTGGTGGCGTTCCTCTTTTTTGTTTCCAACTTTCCAGTGGATTCGTCGGATAACCAACCGAATCGGAAAACTGACCGTTTACGGAACCGGGGATTCATGTTAAAATAGATAGCACGTTAGAGAGGGAGGTGAGTCCATGAGTGACAGAGAGCGAATCCGTCTTACCCAGTATTCTCATACATCTGGCTGAGCGGCGAAAGTTGGTCCGGGGACCCTTGCCCAGGTTCTGGGTAAGCTGCCGAAGTTTTATGATTCTAATTTACTCGTTGGAACAGAGTCTTCCGACGATGCTGCTGTATATCGCATATCCGATGAACTGGCGATGATCCAGACGGTGGATTTCTTCACGCCGATCGTGGACGATCCTTATACTTTCGGACAGATTGCAGCGGCCAATGCGTTAAGTGATGTGTATGCCATGGGCGGAGAGCCTAAGCTGGCACTGAATATTGCCGCTTTTCCCAATTGTCTTGATCCGGAGATCCTGGGTGAGATCCTGCGGGGTGGTGCAGATAAGGTATTGGAGGCTGGTGCTTCCCTTGCAGGCGGACACACGATCCAGGATGAGGAACCGAAATATGGCCTGTGCGTTACCGGCTTTGTAAATCCTGCTTTTATGTGGAAAAATATTGGGGCCAGGACGGGGGATGTGCTGATCCTTACGAAGCCGCTTGGAACGGGAATCCTTTCTACAGCGGTGAAAGGAGAGATGGCATCCGAGGAAGAAACTGCCTATGTGGCTTCTGTGATGGCGACGTTGAATAAATATGCCAGGGATAAAGTGACAGACCTTCGGGTTCATGCCTGCACGGATGTGACAGGCTTTGGCCTGGCAGGCCATGCCTTGGAGATGGCGAAGGGAAGTGAGAAGACTCTTTGTATTTCTCTTAGTTCCCTGCCTGTTATGAAAGGTGCGCCTGATTACGCATCTATGGGATTTATCCCGGCAGGTGCATACCGTAACCGTGAATTTGCAGGGGCTGAGTGTGAGTTTGCATGGAAAAATTGTGATGTTGGAAGCAAAGAGAAGCTTTCTGCACGTGAGGACCTCGTCTTCGATCCGCAAACCTCCGGTGGACTGCTCCTGAGTATAGATCCACAGGATGCAGGAAAGGCAATTAGCAGGCTGTCTTCTCTGTCCCTTCCATGCGCAGTAATTGGACGTGTGATTGATTTACAAAAGAAACATCTTGTTTTTGTGAAATAGTTCCTAATTGATAAAATTTTATCAACTTCTATTGTGAAAAATACAACAAAGTGCTATAATTGTAAAAAACAAAACGGAGGTGTTTTTTATGAACTATGAAGATGTGCAAAAACTTTCAAACGCGGCCAAAAACAAAATCGGGCTGCTGAACGGCAATTTTCTGAAGTACTTTCTTCGTGCTGTAATGGCGGGCTTCTTTATCGATGTGGCAGTCATTTACAGTAACGTCATAGGAAGCGTATTCTCAGGATCAGATCCGGCATGGGGCAAGTTCTTAGGAGCTATGGTGTTCTCCATTGCAGTTCTTCTGATCAGCCTGGTGGGCGGTGAGCTGTTTACCGGCAATAACATGGTAATGGCATTTGGCGCCTTCGATAAGAGTGTATCCTGGGGGGATGCAGGCAAGGTATGGCTGGTAAGCTACCTTGGCAATTTTGTTGGATGTGCAATATTGGGACTCCTTTTTGTAGGAGCAGGTGCATCCGGCACAGCTGATTATTTCGCAGGCTTTATCAACAACAAGCTGACAATCCCGATGGGACAGATGTTTATGCGGGCAGTTCTGTGTAACTTCTTCGTATGTCTTGGCGTACTCTGCGGAATCAAGCTGAAAAGTGAAACCGGTAAATTCCTTATGATCGTAATGTGTATCTCCGCATTCGTTTTCAGCGGATTTGAGCACTGCATTGCCAACATGGGAATTTTTGTAGTAAGCCTTGGCCTGGTAGATGGCCTTTCCGTAGGTCTCATGCTGAAGAGCATGCTGATCGTAACCATTGGAAATATGGTGGGAGGTGCTCTTTTACTGGCATGGCCATTAAGAAAGATGAGCGCAGATAAATAATATGTCAAAAGCTTTATACATAGCAGAGAAGCCCAGCGTGGCTCAGGAATTTGCGAAAGCTTTGAAATCTGGCGGCAGAAGACAGGATGGCTATATTGAGTCTGATACTTGCGTGGTGACCTGGTGTGTGGGACATCTGGTCACCATGAGCTATCCTGAGAAATATGATATGAAGTACAAAAGGTGGAGTTTAGATACCCTGCCTTTTTTGCCGCGTGATTTTAAATACGAGGTAATTCCTGGAGTGGAAAAACAGTTCCAGATCGTGAAAGGGCTTTTAAACAGACCGGATATTGATACTATCTATGTGTGTACCGACTCCGGGCGTGAAGGAGAATATATTTACCGTCTGGTAGCACAGATGGCGGGAGTGAAGGACAAGACGCAGAAGCGTGTATGGATCGACTCCCAGACAGAAGAAGAGATTCTTCGTGGAATCCGCGAGGCAAAGGATATTTCCGAATATGACAATCTTGCCGCCGCAGCCTATCTTCGGGCAAAAGAAGATTATCTGATGGGAATTAATTTTTCCCGTGTACTGACCTTGCGCTATGGAAACAGCGTAACCAATTATCTTGGAGGCAAATACCAGGCAATTTCCGTTGGACGTGTTATGACCTGTGTCCTTGGAATGGTAGTCCGTCGGGAGCGGGAGATCCGCGCATTTGTGAAAACACCTTTTTACAGAGTTGTGAGCAGCATTGCTCTTGAAGGAGAAAACTTTGAAGGAGAATGGAAGGCGGTAGAAGGAAGCCGCCATTTCCAGTCCCCTGTTTTATATAAAGAAAACGGCTTTAAGAAAAAAGAAGATGCCGAGAAACTGATCCGTGATTTAAGTGTATGTCAGCCTCTGGCTTGCACAGTAGAGAAAATAGAGAGGAAGAAAGAAAACAAGAATCCGCCTCTTTTATTTAATCTGGCTGAGCTCCAGAATGTCTGTTCCAAGCTGTTCAAGATCAGCCCGGATGAGACTCTTTCTATTGTACAGGATCTATATGAGAAAAAGTTGGTCACTTATCCCAGAACGGATGCCAGGGTTTTATCCACGGCTGTAGCCAAAGAGATTTACAAGAATATTTCCGGTCTCCGGAATTATCCACAGGCTGGGGAAGCTGTTCAGGGCGCATTAGAGCTTGGTGCATACAAAAACATCGCCAAAACACGTTACACCAATGACAAGCAGATAACGGACCATTACGCAATTATTCCCACAGGACAGGGACTTGGCGCACTAAAAGGACTTTCCCTGACTGCCCAGCGGGTGTATGAGACCATTGTGAGACGTTTTTTAAGCATTTTTTATCCGCCGGCTGTTTACCAGAAGGTGAGCCTTGTGACGAAAATGGAGAATGAATCTTTCTTTTCTTCCTTTAAGGTTTTACTGAACGAAGGGTATCTGAAGATTGCCACGAATTCTTTTGCGAAGAAGAGTATGGCAGAACCTTCAGGAAAAGCTCCCGAGGGAGATGGAGAAGAGGAGGTTTCCTGTGACGAAGCTTTGTTAGCTGCATTGCAGAAATTGAAAAAGGGTGATATACTAAACATAAATGGTCTTGGTATCAAGGAGGGAGAGACCTCACCGCCAAAACGATACAATTCAGGTTCTATGATCCTGGCAATGGAGAATGCAGGACAACTAATCGAAGACGAGGATCTTCGTTCCCAGATCAAAGGAAGCGGAATTGGCACCAGTGCTACAAGAGCAGAAATCTTGAAGAAATTGTTTAATATCAAATATCTCTCCCTGAATAAGAAGACGCAGGTGATCACCCCGACTCTTCAGGGCGAGATGATCTACGATGTGGTGAACTGTTCCATTCGCCAGCTTCTGAACCCGGAATTGACGGCCAGCTGGGAGAAGGGGCTTACCTATGTTGCAGAGGGCTCGATCACAGAGCAGGAATATATGGATAAGCTGGAGCACTTTGTAAGACTTCGTACCAAACAGGTGGAGGCCAGTAACTTCCAGTATGCGCTACGGCAGTTTTTTGACACAGCGGCGCAGTACTATAAAAACCAGAACGGGTAGCAGCTGCGAAAAAACGGTAGATTTGAAGGCAGTACAGCCAAGTTATCGTTTAATGGCAGCACTACGTGTCATGCATAACAATGACATGGCTTGATGTGAGTTGTAATGCAAACTTTTGGATGAATGAACCTATTTATAAAATTAGATTTATATGAGGAGGAAATATTATGTTAAAAGATTTTACCATCGCCAATATGCTGGATATGAGCCAGACAATTGCAGGAGAGCTTTTTGCGGGGAAAACTTATCCATGGGAAGTTCTTCCAGAGATTGGAGATTTCATTGTAAAACTGGGAAAAACACTGGATCCGGAAGAGTATGATCATCTGGAGGGTGACATCTGGATCGCAAAATCCGCCAAAATTGCACCAACCGCATGTATTAACGGACCAGCTATCATTGGTAAGAACACAGAAGTGCGCCACTGCGCATTTATCCGCGGCAAAGCGATGGTGGGAGAGGGCTGCGTAGTTGGAAACTCTACAGAGCTTAAGAATGTTGTCCTTTTTAACAATGTTCAGGTTCCGCACTATAATTATGTTGGTGATGCAGTACTGGGATACAAATCCCATATGGGTGCAGGTTCTATCTGTTCCAATGTAAAATCTGATAAGAAGCTGGTTGTGGTAAAAGACGGCGAGGAGAAAATTGAGACAGGCCTTAAGAAATTTGGTGCAATGCTTGCCGATCATGTAGAGGTAGGTTGCGGCTCCGTATTAAATCCAGGAACTGTGATTGGACGAAACACCAATATTTATCCGCTTTCTCCAGTACGCGGATGTGTACCTGCCAACAGCATTTATAAGAATAAAGATGAGGTTGTAACAAAGAAATAAATAGCCAATCGCATGTAAGTGCGGACTTTGGTTTTGAACACGAATCAAACGGCTTGACGGAAAATTAATTCTGTCAAGCCGTTTTGTAGTGCGATGTGTATAGGAAATTGTTTTTGCAATCCATTCACCTAAATTCCGAACCACATCTTTCGGATGATGGTCAGAATTGCAATATGTACCGGATAAAAAGCGTAGAAGAAATATTTGGCCCATCTTCCCTGGATGAAACCACGTTTTCCATTGTACATGTTCAGGGAAAGAAAAGCAAAGCAGGCTTTCCACTCGTAGATCAGCCAGCAGCTTCCGATTACAGCCTGGGCAGGCTTGTAAGAACGCAGCCAGTACATGATCAGAAGAAATACGAATCCCTTATATCCGTAATCAGCCTTTAGAAAATAGGAAACCGTCAGAAGAACCAGCATACTTACCAACTGCATAGCGGCATTTTTTTCAAAATGTTCGATCAGGCAGAAGGCAAGATATCCAAGAAAAAGAGTGAAAAATACATTCTGCTTACCTGGATAGAGCAGTGTGCTGTTTTGTGCAAAATTCCATGGGATTTCCGAGATACAGGCGAAAATCAGAAGATTTCTTCCATATTTTAACCGGTCATGGGTATGAAGAAAGCCTTCCACAAGCAGAAAACAGAAAATTGGAAAAGCTGCCCGACCTACATCACGCATAACACGGTACAGAGAGTATGTGGTGCTGCCTATTTGAATCCAGGGAGCGATTGCAGGCGGATAGTGGCGCAGAAGAAAAGAAGCGGTATGGTCGATCAGCATGATCGCCATAGCTAGTATCTTCAGGCTGCTTCCGCTTAAGATCCTGAGCTTTTCCGGCATAAAAGAAGTTGATGCTTGCGATGGCATATTATATAAGTCCTCCTGTTCTGATTATGGATACAGAGCATTGCCGGATGTTTTTTGAACGGCGTACAGTTCGCTCAGCAGCTATAATCGGAATGTTTTTTTGTAGTTTATCATGAAAATGAAATTCCCACAAGATAAGTCCCATAAATGGTACCAGCAATTTTTTCGTATTTTTTGCAAAATATGACTAGACGAATGGAGAATTTTGTGAGAAAATAACACTAGGTTGTTAGGTCTTTAACAACGATTAAGTAATCAACACTGAAAGGAGTCTTAAAATGATTTACACTACTGAAGTTGAAAACATGTGCCCAGTAGCTAAGGGCGCAAAACATGAGCCAGCTCCGATCCCGGAAGAAGGCCAGTGGGTCCATGCAAAGAAAATTGAAGATATCTCTGGTTTTACACATGGTGTAGGCTGGTGTGCTCCTCAGCAGGGTGCCTGTAAGCTGTCCTTAAATGTTAAGAATGGTGTAATCGAGGAAGCCCTTATTGAAACAATCGGATGCTCCGGTATGACACATTCTGCAGCTATGGCAGCAGAGGTTCTTCAGGGTAAGACAATTCTTGAAGCATTAAATACAGACCTTGTCTGTGATGCAATCAATACAGCAATGAGAGAGCTGTTCCTTCAGATCGTTTATGGCCGTACCCAGAGTGCTTTCTCTGATGATGGTCTTGCTGTAGGTGCAGGTCTTGAGGACCTTGGTAAAGGTCTTCGTTCCCAGGTTGGCACTATGTACGCTACCAAGGAAAAAGGAGTTCGTTATCTGGAGATGGCAGAGGGCTATGTAACAGGTATCGCTCTTGACGAAGACAACGAAGTAATCGGATATCAGTTCGTTTCTCTTGGAAAAATGACTGACTTTATCAAAAAAGGTGATGATCCTAACACTGCATGGGAGAAAGCAAAAGGTCAGTATGGCCGTGTAGCTGATGCTGTTAAGATTATTGACCCAAGAAAAGAGTAAGCCACAAGCGAAAGGAGACGAACAGAAATGGCATTATTTGAAGGATATGAGAGAAGAATTGCTCAGATCAATTCTGTATTAAATAGCTATGGAATCAGCTCTATCGAAGAAGCTGAGAAAATCACAAAAGACGCTGGTCTTGATGTTTATGATCAGGTTAAGAAAATTCAGCCGATCTGCTTTGAGAACGCTGCATGGGCTTACACAGTAGGCGCTGCAATCGCGATCAAAAAAGGCTGCAAGAGAGCTGCTGACGCTGCTGCTGCAATCGGAGAAGGACTTCAGGCTTTCTGTATTCCAGGATCCGTTGCTGACCACAGAAAAGTAGGTCTTGGACATGGTAACCTTGGTAAAATGCTTCTTGAGGAAGAGACAGAGTGCTTCTGCTTCTTAGCAGGCCATGAGTCCTTCGCAGCTGCTGAGGGTGCTATCGGTATCGCTGAGAAAGCAAACAAAGTACGTCAGAAACCATTACGTGTTATCCTGAACGGACTTGGAAAAGATGCTGCTCAGATTATTTCCCGTATCAACGGATTCACATTTGTTGAGACAAAATATGATTACAAAGAAGCTAAATTAAACGTAATCTATGAGAAACCATACTCTAACGGACTTCGTGCTACTGTAAAATGCTACGGTGCAGATGATGTTCAGGAAGGTGTTGCTATCATGCATCACGAGAATGTTGGTGTTTCCATCACAGGTAACTCCACTAACCCGACTCGTTTCCAGCATCCGGTTGCAGGTACATACAAGAAAGAATGTATCGAGCAGGGCAAGAAATATTTCTCCGTTGCTTCCGGCGGTGGTACAGGACGTACTCTTCACCCAGACAACATGGCAGCAGGTCCTGCTTCCTACGGTATGACAGATACTATGGGACGTATGCACTCTGACGCACAGTTTGCTGGATCCTCTTCCGTACCGGCTCACGTTGAGATGATGGGTCTGATCGGTATGGGTAACAACCCGATGGTTGGTGCTACTGTTGCTGTAGCTGTTTCTGTAGAGGAAGCTGCAGAGGCAGGAAAGTTCTAATCAAACCTTTTTAATTAAAGAGTCAACAAACCTTGAAAGTACCGTAGTTCCAAGGGCTGCGGTACTTTTCTTAGTTTAGATCAAAAAAATGAGAAAGCAATTTGAGACACGGTGAGAAGCCCTGAAGATGGCAAGATAGGCAACAGGTAGGTAACAAGTAGGCAACAGAGCGAAGGAAACAAAAAGAAGAACCGTTCACAGGAAAAGAAAAGCCGTAACCACAAGGGTTACGGCATTTTTTCTATCTCGTCTCTGAGCCACTCAATATCACGGATTGTATAGACCGCCTCGGTTACGTCTGTGATCTTGTGACCGGCAAGACGTTTCACAACGTACTCATCTACGCCCGCTTTTTTCGCCATCGTAATGAATGTTGTTCGGGGATCATGCGGTCGATGTTCGGAACGAAGGTGCAGTGCGGCAACGACCTTGTTAAAACGTCCAGCGTATTTATCATAGGTGATTTTCATACCGCCCTTGGTAGCCTCCGGATCATTAAAGAGGCGGTCGCTTCCAAGAGAAACTGCTTCGTCATAATTTCTTTTTACCAAGTCCCGAATACGAGTGTGGATCGGGACGGTACGGTGCCTGCCGGCCTCAGTCTTCATACCGCCGGTAATACACCACTTTTCAAAGTCAACGTCTTTTAATTCCAAGAGTCCCATTTCTTGGGGACGCCATCCCATATAGCACTGTATAAGCAACCAGTCGGCGAATTTAATATTGTCAGCAGCACTCCAAAGGGCTTCCATCTCAGAATCATTGAAGTTAATATGGCCACGCTTTGCGTCCTCTTTTTCTTTGATAATGTCATTTGAAAGTTCAAAGGTACGAGCATAGTTTTTTGAGACAAGATCATATTCCATAGCATAGTCCAGCATGAGGTTAAACATGGATTTTATTCTGGATTTCGTTCCAGGAGATGCAGGCACCTTAGCTCCGGCATCTTTGCCCCGGTTTTGAATTACATATCCGTCTTCCATGATTCCTTTTATGTGGCGGGCACGCAGATCCTTTACACGCATCCCCTGTATGGCGTGGCAATATCTCCAGGCAGCTATTATTGTCCTGGAAGAAGAATCACTTTCTAGGGTAGGGAAGTAAGCTGCTGTCCATCTCTCGTAAAGCTCGGCCAAGGTCATGTTATTGTTCTGAATGTCGTAGGGGTTAGCTCCGTACTCAGCTAATGCCTGCAGAGCATCTTTTTTAGTCTTAAAGGTCCCGATAGGAACTCTGTTCTGTACTGCTTTTCCGGTTTCTTCATTTATGACCCAGCCGAGAGTCACTCTGGCCAGATATGGCTTACGCCGGTTTCCGGATAATTTAGTTACGCTTCCATAGCCATTCGGTAATTTCAATAGATCATCTCCTGTCACAATGCAATGGTTTCGATAATGTTTCCGAGATCCTGGAAATTTGTTTTTATCGGCTCCAGAGAAAGGAGAGAGTTTAAAGCTATACTTTTCTGGTTAGGCTTTTGCTGATCCAGAACAGAAGTAGGCAATACATAAAATTCCCAGAGATCAAGATTTCTTATGGATTGCTCGCGACTTCTGGCAGTATACAGGCAAAAGACGTACAGGTCAGAATGGCGGCTCCGCTCAGGAGAATAACCTGTCTGCGGATTCCATGCTCGCTTTGGTGCGATGTCAAAAATAATGTGTGAAAAGTAGTCCTCGGTCCAAGATTGAAGGTAAGCGGCAGATTTTACCTCAATCCTTCTCCCGGAAGGGCTGGCTAGATCATAAGGCGTCCAGTCAGTCCTCAAAATTTCTCGGGGGGGGGGTAAAAATGAGAATGACTTTTTTACGAGAAATTCTGCCAGCACCCCTCGAAGCGTATTGTTGAGCAGATCAGAATAAGCCCAGCTCCAAAATTCAGAGACAGATATTCCAGTATCATTTCCATCGAGAGTAAATTGCTCATTTCCGTTTAGTAGTTCCATTGTTTTCTCCTCGTTAGGTAAGGACAGCCGGCAACTCTCCACTTAGAGATTGAAGCAGAGAGAGCTGACACGCTTCATCCGAGAGAGGACCGTAAGAGTGAACCATGGCAATTAGGGATTCATCAGGTAAAGAGATACGGGCCTGCAGCCTTTGGATTTTGGCGGTTGTCCTGTACAAAGTTTGGGTGTCACAGCAATTAAGACTTGCGCAGAATGAAGCAAGGTAAAAAAGAATGGCCGGTGCGTCATGCCCGGCCATCTCTTCTGTTCTTGCAAGTGCGAAATACTTGGTTGCGTTATGTTGCATAAAGCATCCTCCTGTCAGTACCGAGTTTTGCGATACCAGCTCAGCCGGATAATCTTTTCCCTTCGTCAACGTATTTCTTTGAGTCCTCGACAGCACGCAAGAAGCCCTTAATTTCTCCCATAAATTCATATTGCTTGCTCATGGGAAGTTCGTGGAATAAATCCAAAAGTTCTTCGTCCATTGCGGAAAGCTTCGGCTCTTGAACCTCTGGCTGTTCAATGACAGCGGGACGTTCTTTACCGGTCAGGAGATAATCCAGCGAAACGCAAAGAAAATTTGCAATGGCCGGCATATAGCGAGCCGGAGGATCTTTCTTCCTGGTTTTCCATGTAGACATAGTAGATGTTTGGATATCGAGAACCTTGCACAATTCTATGGCCGTTTTATCACGCTCTGCGAGTAAATCGGATATGCGTTCAATGATTTCCATTAGACACCTCCAAGTGTAAAAATATACGCAAATACGAGGCAAAATCTTTACAAATACGCAGATTCGTGCTATAATATAACCATGAAACAAATTATTATTCGTGGTTGCGAGCCTATGATTTAAAATCTGTTTCATGGTGATTGCGTGTTCGTAATAACTCGTATTTGTATTATAGCACGCACTCGGAAAAAATGCAAATGCGAATCGCAGATGCAAGAAAGGAGATCGATGCAAATGAGCAATACTACTGTCCCCATTTCTGAATGGTGCAAGGAAATAAGAGTTGCGCTTGCGAGGAAGGAAATGAACCTTCAGAGTGTAGCTGATGAAATCGGCTACAGCTATACAACGATAACAGCCCTTATCAGCGGCCGGATCGTAAAGGATAATTACCTGGATATCGCAAAGAAAATTAACGAAGTTCTGGAAGTGAATGTGCTTCCGGAAAAGCCGCAGCTTCCGTCTGATGAATGGTGTGGAGCAGTGCGAGCGAAACTGTATGTGAAGAAAATGAATATCAGCGAGCTGAGCAAGTCCATCGGATTCAATCGAGACAAGGTATCATTGGTGCTGAACGGCCATGCACTTGATTGGCCAGTGATCGAGAAGATCAATGAACAGTTAAAAGTGGAAGTACCGGCCGTTCCTGTAGGTACTGATTAAATTATAAGTGAAAGTAAGGTAAATGAGAATGGGACGGAACCCTATAAAAGAAAACCAGAATCCGTATTTTAGAGCCAGAAAACAGGCGGCAGAATGGGATGCAAGGCTGGAAAGCAGAGAAAGAGCATCGGAGCTTATAGGAATTGCGGCATATACGCTGGCAGACTACGAGCTGGGAAATGTTAAAAGAGTGCCAGCCGACAAGGTTTTGATAATGGCGGATCTGTACAACGCACCTTGGCTCCTGAGCAATTATTGCAAGAATGAATGTCCGATCTGCGGATTCCTTCCACTTGCAACGGAAGAGAAAAATATATGCAGCGTGACCGTGAGATTATTAAAAGCTTTGAGAGAAGATGAGCTGGAGAATATGAAAAATCAGCTGCTTGAAATATCCCAGGACGGAAAGATAAGGGACGATGAGGTAGAAGCGGTGAGAAAGATATCTGAATATCTTGACGGCATCGCAGAGGTAATAAGTGAATTTAAAATAATGAGCGATAAAGCTTTGAAAGGCAAATAGGAGGATACGATGAGAAAGGTTAGACGGTTACTGAAGGAAAATTGGATACCGATTGTAGTTGGTATTCTTCTCACGAAGTGGGCCGTAGATTATGCATATCGAGTGCGGGGTTATGACGCAATAGGGAGTGAATGGTTAGTATTACCGTTCACCATTTTTATTTTTAACTGGGGAAAAGCCGTATGGGAAGAATTAAGAGGTGAATAGGTATGTGTGCAGTATGTAGAAAAAATCCATGTGACAGCAGATGCCCGAACGCTGAAGAGCCGAAATCTATATATACCTGTGAATGGTGCGAGGAGCCAATTTATGAAGGTGACAAGTATATGGATACTCCAGAAGGCCCGGTTTGTAAAGATTGCATAGAAGGCATGGGCGCAACAGAATTTTGCGAGTTGATTGGAGAATCATTCAAAACAGCAGAGAAGGAGGAAGAATAGAATGGAAGATCAGACAGGAATGCAGCCGGCAGCACCACAAGCGGAACCAGCTGTTCCGGTAGTAAAACAGGTAAAGGAGTTGCTTTCCAAGGACAAAATCAAAGAAAAGTTCGGAGAAGTATTAGGACAGAAAGCTCCTCAGTTTATGGCCTCGATCACCAATACAGTATCAGGAAGTGCACAGTTGAAGAAATGCCCTGCAAATTCAATTATCGGAGCTGCGTTTGTAGCGGCAACATATGACCTTCCGATAGACAGCAACCTTGGATTTGCGGCAATCGTTCCATATAACGAGAGCGTTTGGAACCCCAAGAAGAAAGACTGGGAGAAGGTTCCGAAAGCTCAGTTCCAGATGATGTACAAAGGGTTCATTCAGCTGGCAATCCGGTCGGGATACTACGAGCGAATGAATTATGCAGTTGTATATAAGGACGAGCTGGAATCGTACAACCCAATAACAGGCGAGATTAAGTTTGTGGAAGATTTCAGTAATTGCAAGCAGAGAGATGCAGGAGATGAAGCAAATGTGGCTGGATATTATGCCTGGTTTAGATTGAAGACTGGTTACAGCCAAGAGCTGTATATGTCAAAGAAAGCAGTGGATAATCATGCAAGAAAGTATTCCCAGGCGTACAGATATGATCTGAACAAAGGCAAGAAGTCAAGTAAGTGGACCACAGATTTCGAGGCAATGGCACTGAAAACAGTCATTAAGCTGCTTCTTAGCAAGTGGGGAATTTTATCAGTGGATATGCAGAGAGCCATCCAGGACGATCAGAAGACATATGACGAAGAAGGAAATGGAACCTACGGCGATAACAAGCCAGATTCAGTTCCGGAATTGGAAGCACAAGATCCGTTCGAGGTAGTAGAGGAAGAGCCAGAAGATGTAGATATCGATGCAATGTAGGAGGGATGACACATGGTTTTGACGGCAGAGAATTATTATAGCCAGGAAGCGAATGAAGAATATATGAGCGTGTCGCAGTTCAAGGATTTCTGCGGTACATATGGAAAAATGCCTTGCGAATTTACTGCAATGGAAAAGCTGAAGGGAAGATGGGAAGAGCCGAAATCGAAGGCCCTCATGGTTGGAAGCTATGTAGATTCCTACTTTGAGGGAACGCTTGATAAATTCAAGGCAGAGAATCCGGATCTTTTCAAGAGAGACGGAACGCTGAAAGCTGAGTTTGTGAAGGCAGATGAAATTATCCAGAGAATCGAGAGAGACGATTATTTTATGAAATTCATGTCCGGCAAGAAGCAGGTAATTATGACGGGAGAGCTGTTCGGAACAAAGTGGAAGATTAAGATGGACAGCTACATCCCGGACATTGCGATTGTTGATTTAAAGGTTATGGCATCGATCGCAAAGCTAGAATGGGTAAGAGATATTGGATATCTGGATTTTGTGCGGTACTGGGGATATGACATACAGGGCGCAATTTACCAGGAAATCGTTCGACAGAACACCGGTAAGAAGTTACCGTTTTATATTGCAGGAGCTACGAAGGAAAGCGAACCGGATATCCGGATTATCCACATCACTGACAATTATCTGGCAGAAGCCTTGAATCTGGTAGAAATGAACATGGCGAGAGTCCTGGCGGTGAAGACAGGGAATGCAGAGCCAGATCGGTGTGAATTGTGTGATTGCTGTAGAAAGACAAGAGTTTTAAAAGCCCCTATCTCTATTACGGATTTGACAGCAGGTATCTGACATGGCAGAAAAGAAGTATTACTGGCTGAAAATGACGGATCAGTTCTTCGAGGATAAGGCAATAAAGAAGCTGAGAAAGATAGCAGGGGGCGATACCTACACAATCATTTATCTGAAAATGCTGCTGACGGCAATTAAGCAAGGAAACAAAATGTATTTTGAAGGAATCGAAGATGATTTCATGGAAGAGTTGGCGTTGGAGTTGGATGAAGACACAGATAACGTGAAGGTAACGGTAAGCTATCTGAAAAGCAAGGGCCTGATAGAAGTTCTTGGAGCAGACGAAATATTGCTGACGCAATGCGCTGAGATGGTTGGATCAGAAACGGATGCCGCAAGGAGAAAAAGATTGCAGAGAGACCGGGAACGGAATCGGGCAATAGGATCAGATCCGGTGCCTGCCCTGGAAGAAAAGCCAGAGGTTGCTGCAGAAGAAAAACTGGCCAAGAAAAAGGCTGAGAATACGATCCAGTTATTTCATCGTTTAGTTGAAGATTACAATATCTCTGAGCCTGTCCGAGAAAAGATGGAAGTTTGGTTCCGCTACAAGATGGAGCGAAAGGAATCATACAAGGAGCAGGGAATGAAATCATTGCTCAAGAAGACCGAGAACAATGAAGGAAGCTATGGAGCAAATGAAATCTGCAATCTGATCGAAGACTGCATGGCGAATAACTGGAAAGGAATTATCTGGAAAATCCTGGAGGAAAGAAAGCAGCAGCGACCGGCAACAAGAACTGAGCAGATACAACAGAGGGTTAGCGAGGTAGATAGCTGGTAATGGAAAGAGAACAGTTCAAAGTTTTGGTGAAGGCTATGAAGGCTGTATACGCACAGCCAACCTTCATTCCGGATCAGGATGCGTTTAATGTATGGTTCGCATTGTTGGGAGATCTGCCATATAAACAGGCAGAGCTGGCAGTTCAAAAACATATGGCAACGGAGAAATTCCAACCGACAATAGCAGATATAAGGGAAAAGGCAGAGCAGATTACCTCTGTAAAAGAAACGGAAATGAGTGAGCTGGAAGCCTGGGCGATTGTGCGAAAAGCAATCGGAAGATCAAATTATTATGCAGAAGAGGAATTTGAGAAACTGCCAGAAGCCTGCAAGATGGCAGTAGGAAATCCAAGTAACCTAAGAGAATGGGCGATGATGGATTCAGACCAGGTCGGAACCGTAGAGCAATCTCATTTTGTAAGAAATTACCGGACTGCGATGCAGAGAATTAAAGAAGACCGAAGAGTGCCAGAAAAGGTCAGGATTGCAATAGCAGAGGTAAAAAAACAGCAGATGCAGATCGAAGACAGGCGGGAGAAACCTAAGCTGCCAGCCCAGGAAGAGAAAGAGGAAGAGATACAAGGTGAAATGTCAGAAGAAACCAGGAGAAAACTGTATGAATTGCGAGGAAAGATAGGAAGTAGCAGGAGGTAAGGCAATGGCTTTCAAGAAAGTGGCAGAAATCAGCATTGATAAATTAGAGGACAGAAAAACTGTAACAGCGATCTTACACGCAAACGGATATACAGTTGGTCCAGGAAAGCGTAAGAAGACACCTACAGGGAAGCAGCTGGACTATTATCTGAAAGTTTACAAGGAAGTTGAGGAGGACGGAAAGGATGAATAATCCAGAGGCGTTCAAGGAGGATGAAGTGCGAAGTATAAAATTCGTTGTTCCAGGCCTGCCATTTGGCAAGCAGAGGCCAAAAGTGACCGTCAGGAAGTTTATTGGCAGTGACGGTAAGGAAAAGAAATTTGCAAAGGCATATACGCCGAAAAAAACAGTAAATTATGAAAATTTGGTTAAGATGGCATACCAGGAGAAAGCAAAAGGGAAGAAGTTCAAGGACGAGGATATGCTAGATGTTCGCATCATTGCCTATTACAATATCCCGCCGTCAACCAGCAAAAAGAGAAGAACGCTGATGTTGGAGCATAAGATCCGACCAACCAAAAAGCCAGATTGGGATAATGTCGGAAAGATTATCTGCGATAGTTTGAATAATATTGCGTATCACGATGATAACCAGGTTGTAGATGCACAGGTAAGAAAGTTCTTCTCAGAGAATCCAAGAGTAGAAGTGACTATAAGAAAGGTGGAAGGGTAATGGCAACAGAAGAAAAACAGGTAGTAGAGGAAACTGCGGTAGTTCCGGGCAAAATGGAGTTTAGATTGATTAGCCCGACAGAGAGCAATTTTTTGAAACATATCGAATGGAACAAAGAAGAGCTGCTGGCTGCGGTCAGAAGCAAGGTTGCATCGTATGAAGGGATTGTATATACCGAAGAAACCGTTAAATCAGCAAAGAATGACAGAGCAGAGTTGAACAATCTTGTTAAGGCAATCGATGAACGTAGGAAAAAGGTGAAAGAGGTTATCAACCAGCCATACACAGAGTTTGAGAAAGAGCTGAAGGAAATCACAGATCTTATCAAGAAGCAGTCGGCAGAGATTGATGAACAGGTAAAAGCGTTTGAGACTGCAGAGAAGGAAGAAAAGAAAGCAAAGATTATGGAGGCTTACAAAAAAGCCATTGGAAATCTTGCAGAAATCTTGCCGTTTAGCAAAGTGTTCGATCAGCGGTATCTGAACAAGACCTGCAAGCTGGAATCCGCTATCGCAGATGTGCAGAAGAAAATTGAGCAGGTAAAGACCGATCTTGAAACTATCGAAAGCGTATGCGGAAAGTATAAGTTAAATGCCAAGGACGTGTATGTCCGTACCCTGGACTTGTCAAAAGCTATGGCAGAAGAAAAGCGTCTGAAAGATCTGGAAGAAAAGCTGGAAGCAGAACGTATCCAGAAAGAAAAGGCTGCAGAAGAAAGAAGAAAGGCAGAGGAAGCCAGAAAAGCAGAGGCAGAGCGTATCCGTAAGGAAGAAGAGCAGAAGGAAATCGAGAGACAGAGAAAAGCGGAGGAGGAACGTATTGCCGCAGAGAAAGCTGAAGCGGAGAAAAAGCAGAGCGTTCCGGAAATGCCGCAGGATGTTCCGGCAGAGCAGGTTTCTGTTCCGGAAAAAGAGGAAAATGTTCCGGTACAGGAACCAGAACCGGTAGTTGATCCGTTTGCTCAGACACGGCCTGTTCCGGAAAAGAAGTGCAGAGCTAAGTTCTATGCAATCGGAACCAAAGAGCAGCTGAAGGCGTTAGTTGGATACATGAAGGAAAATGGAATCAAATACGGAAAGGTGGAGTAAGGAATGGATAAATTTATGAAAGCACTGGATTTTGACAGTGATACACTGGGAAACGTAAAGCGAGATATGAATTTTGTTCTGCAGAGATTGATTGGAAACATGATGGAGAAAGGAAGCACGAATGGAAGTTTGACATTGAAAATTGATGTCAGTTTCACTCAGGAATATATTCCGAATTACGATCCTAAAGTAGAAGGCGAAAGCAGGAAAATCAATAAGCCAAGTTTCAAGCATAAAGTTACATCTACTGTGCAGATTACGGACAAAAAGGACGGCAATATGGACACAGAAATGGAGCTGGCGTTTGATGAAGATAGCGGCGAGTATGTTTTGCAGCCGGTAGCCAATACAACGCAGAAGAGTATTTTCGACAGCGATTACAAGGAAAATCTGAAACCGGATGATGAGGAAAAACCGGAAAAAGAAGAACCGAAGGGAATTCCTCAGTTACCTGGCCCGACAGAAGCGGAAGACGAGGACGTAATCGATGCGGAATATACAGAGACGGAGATTGACCAGGAGACAGATGCAGAACCGGAAGAGGATATTACGGATGAAATCCTGGGAGACGCAGAAGATCCGGACGATGCGGATGGCTACGATTACGAAGATCCGGAGGATGAACTATGAGAATAAAAGAGAAGAGAATGAAGAGTTTTGCCAGCAGAGCAAACGTCCTTACACAGGCCAAAAAGCAGACAGAAGCTGCCAAAGCGGTGAGCGATGGCCTGCAGTATTATTCAAATAATGTGATCAAAGCGATTTCTCCGTATGCTGCAGCTGATGCAGGGATGATCGTTGTGGTTCTTCGCCATTTGGCAGATGAAATGGAATCAAAGAACGTAGGAGCAAAAGAATTTGCTGAGTGGCTGGATAAACACACCAAGAAGCCCCCACTTACGGAAACACAGGTTGCAAAAAAACCGAATATGCAGTAGGAGGAAATATGGAAATAAAGGGAATGGGTGGAGCGTTGTATACGCAGAATGGTCGAAAATTAGCTGATGTTGAAGAGGTTTCCGCAATGACGGTAGATGAACTATACAAACAGAGAACGGCAACTGCTGTGGCTGATATTGGAAGAACCCATAGTATCACTTGCCAGTTAGCTCCGTATGATATGCGGATGATATATAGCCTCATGTATGGCATGAAGATTACAAATAATTTCTTAAAGATGCATGGTGGAATTATGGTAAGAAATGTTGCCGGAAGAAAGCATAAAAGGAAGTGAAGCAAATGTCAAATAGGGTGAGAGAGCTTTTCGGACTGGACCCTGAGTATAATAAACAGATGGAAGAAAGCATACGAGAAGCGCAAGAGAAAGCAGTGAGAGAAAAATGGTGCTGCACCTGCGAATATTACATACCGGTTGATCCTTGGCTTCCAGGGTTTGTGACTGCATATCCAGAGTGTGAAAAAGGCAGAAATCCGGTACAAACTTGCGAGGACTACAGAACAGCAGGGTGTGCAATCCGTAATAGTCCATGGGCTGACCGAATACGAGAGAGATTTATGAGAAAGGAGTAGAAGATGATACTGGTTACTATATGCGTTACGGCAATAGCAACGCTTATAATTGAGCGTGTTGCCAGAAAAGTTTATTCGGAGGTTAAGGAAAGATACAGAGTCAGAACAGAAGACCGAAGAAATGGGTTTGCATATGGGAAATATCTGAACAATATAGCCTATGCGTATGGAATGAAACGCAGATTTTTTGAATCAGACAAAGAATTTAGAGTGAGAATCTTGGAGCAGATAAGGAGATCATAAAGTGGCAACGAGATATTTTATGACATACGAGGCAATCCGACAGGAAGAGGCCAGGCTGCAGGAAAGAGTTAGATCATATCCGGTGAATGGAAGGAAGACCAGCACAGGGACGATAAAGATGATCCGGAAAGAAATCGGTGATATGACGTTCAGAATTGCCAGAAAGTGCAATGTGAGTGTGAATTATCCGAGATGGAGCATCCAGGGGAAGAAAGTAGTCCTGGGCGAGCCTACAATTTTACTTCCGACATTGAGATATGTGAGCTTTGAGGAACTGAAGGCAATAGAAGTAGGCTACGAAGGAGGTGCGTAATGATACCGAGATGCAAAGAGTGCCAAAATGCAAAGATGCAAGATATGAATGGAAGGCCCAACCGATGGTTTTGCGAACGCCCAAAAGCAAGGGATTACGTCAGCTGTCCTGCAGATACAATGATTTGCAAAGGAGAAAGGCACTCAACAGAGATAACGATTAAGACAAGCCCTAAATGGTGTCCAAGGAGGAAGAAAAAATAATGAAGCAGAATAGCGCAGGACAATTCAGCCAGTGCAATAGATGCGGGGCAAGAATAATGTGGGTGAAAACAAAGGCAGGAAAGAATATGCCGGTAGATCCCCAGTTCGTAGATTTTAAGAAGATTAAGGGCGGCAAGGAAAGATTGGTACTTCCTAATGGAGAAGTTGTAGCCGGAGAAAGATGCAAGGCGAAAGAAGCGGATGACTACGGTTACATTTCTCATTTTGCGACATGCCCTGGATACAGGAGGTAGAGGATGTTACATGAGCTGAAGACATATCCAAAATATTTCCAGGAAACAATCGAAGGCAATAAGCTATTTGAAATCCGGAAGAATGATCGCAATTTCCAGGTTGGAGATGTGCTGCTTCTGAAAGAGTGGGACAACATCAAATATACTGGAAGAGAAGTCGGTGCGATGGTTAGATATATTTTGGATGATAAGTTCATAGGGTTGGCAGAAGGGTATGTTGCCCTGGGACTGCAGATCCTGACATAAAAGAAGAGGCCGCCTCCCTGACGAAAGACGACCACACACGATACCGGAATTATAACCCGGAAAGATGGAAAAAGTCAAGGAGGTGGCAGCATGGCTGTAGAAGAAAATGTAAAAGAAAATACGCCGAAGGCTGAGGGTGAAGTGCAGGGAGTGAAATACATTTCCCTGACAGAAGAAGAATTGGAAAGGCTCATAAAGGCCGCAGGCCGGGAGGGAGCTAAGAAAGGAGTAGAAGCCTACGAGAGAAGAAAAGAGAAAGACAAAGAGGAACTGGCAGATAAGGTAAAGAATAGTGCCAAGACGATCATCATTCACTACAGGCAGTTAAAGAAAATGAAGAATACATCGGTAACAGGGACAGATACGGTGACAGATCCTACGCTGAAAGAAATCCTGGACGGAATCCTGGAGCAGGTAAGGAAAGAGGAATTTAATCTTACCAGCACGAATAAGAACCGGATAGTAACCGGTATGCTTCTGAACCATGTAGATGTGCAGCTGGAAAATTACAAGAAGGAATGTAGAAAGTCAAAGATCCAGGATATTCAGCGGAGATACCGGGTAGTGGAAAGGATGTTCCTGCAGGCGGAGCCGGTGCGGGCAGAAGATGTGGCCGAAGAGGAGCAGATTGATAAGAGTACAGTGTACCGCACGTTGGAAAAGGCATACGATGATCTGGCGGTTTTATTCTTTGGGATAGAAGGAGTAAAAAGTATAGAGGTGAACCGTAAACCAAAGAAATCCGGTAAGAAGACTATGCGAAATGCAGATACGAGAAATCTCGCAAATGCGAAAAAGGCGCACTAGACAAGCGAAGGGCAAAGTGGTATTCTGATAAAAGCCCGATAAGCTATGTGTCACCCCTAAAAAAGGCATTGTTTTTCTTCTGTGAAGGCAGAGTGGGTAGGCAGAAATGCCGCCCGCTCAAAACTCCGGAATTATGAAAAATCGGTTAAAAATGGGTAATAAAGTGTACTTAGATCAGCTCGCATAGTATAATTAAATTGTAGATAATACGCATTAGCGAGAATAAAGGAGTGACAAAGCTATGGCAATTTGGACAAGCAGATACAGCAATAAAGAGCTAGTAGAGAACAAAGACAAGTATTATTGTGTCGGAATCAGTTTAGGAACGCCGAAATTTCCACTTGGCTATACAGTTGAACAGCAGTGCTATTCACTGGCACCAAAAGGATATATGCTGAGAATGGAACTGGAGAAGTTCACTGAGGAGTATTACCGTAAGCTGGAAGGCATCGGAAATGACAAAATCATCGACATGGTAATGAGATTCGAGAAGACGGCCGCAGACGAAGGTAAGGACCTGGTTCTTTTGTGTTACGAGGACGTAAGAACCCCGGAAGACTGGTGCCACAGAACAGTGTTTGCTCAGTGGTACTGCGAAATGACAGGAGAAATTATTGAAGAGCTGCCAGACCCGAATCCACCAAAAGTAAAGAAACCGCCTGTACAGAAGCAGGCAAAGAAAGAAGAAAGCAAGCGCACAGCCGCTCAGAAGGAAGCCAAGACGGAAACGGAAGGCTATGAACAGATGAGTTTATTTGGTATGGCTGGTGCGATGATATAATATCCGGAACTGGTGAAAGCATCACATTCCTCTTCCAGAGGGAAGTTCCTGTTCATTGCAGGGTTCCGGTCCAAAAGAAACGGCATCGTATCTTCGGGTACGGTGCCTTAATTTGTGCAATTTGCCAGAATGGTCTCTGAAATTCCCGGTGTGATATCAGAGATTGTCCTGGCTTTTTGTATAAAGTGAACAAAAAAAGGAGGGAAATTAGAATGGAGAGAGGCGTTGTAGCAGCTACCTGCATAGCACAACACATTGAGACATTCAGAAAGCAGGCCGCGAGTGATGCAAAAGCGGATTTCGGAGAGCCATGCCAGAACTGCCCGATGAATAAGGAGTGCAATTTTGACTGGCTCTCGAACATGGCACCGCTGTTGAAAGATTCAATGGTGAAGATCAGAATGGTTCTTCCGGCGCAGTGTTGAATACAGGACAAGATCCACGTGCATCCCGGCGAGGATAAGGGCAATCATCCGAACAGTCACAAGAATAGCCCAAGATCTTATAGCCAGGAGCTGCGGCACCGAGCATAGAAAACTCGGCGTAATCAACACGAACACCATGCCGTTCTTCCAGGTAAGGGCAGTAATCATGGTGTATGAGAGAAATCCGTCTCGACAATATAATTCACCTCCGGTTTATTACTCGGCTCGTATGAGCCTGTAAAGACAGTATAGTACAGTTTTAGAAAAACGGAAAGAAAGGAGAAGAAAGCAATGGCGTTTTTTATGGACCCAGGGGCAATGTTTTTGGGATGTTTAGGGCCATCGGAGCAGAAGTTTTTAGTCACTCTGATAGAAACGGCAGCAAAGTCCGGGTACACAAGATTTGTTGAGCCATGTGCCGGCACCTTCGCAATGGCAAATCTGGCAGTGCAGAACGGCTTTAAGCCAGAGCAGATTGAGACCAGCGATGTCAACATGATGTCAACGGTCCTTGGGTATGCGATAACAGGGCAGTCATTGGAACCACTGGAAATCCATGCACAAGGATTCAGCGATGAGGAGCTTCTTGATCCTGCAACAGCGTTGTACGCACAGCTGTATCTCAGAACATCAAAGAACGCAGGGAATGATTATTTCTACCAGATACTCACGGACCTACGGCTTAGGAGAGAAGAACACATAGAGAGCATCAACCGGCAGATAGAAGTCATTCGGAATCTGCTTGGTGGAATGAGCTATAGGCCACTGGATATGTGGGAACATCTGAAAGAGGTGCTGGACGATCCGCACGCTTTGGTGATCGCAAATCCACCGACCTATTTCTCAGGTTATGAGAAGTTCTATGACACACAGGGTAAGATGACCTGGAAGGAACCGCCGTATGAGCTGTTTGATCCGGAGACCGGACACCAGCAGTTCTACGATCTCTGCATGAACGCAAAAGCATTGGTAATTTGCTACCAGGAGAAAAGAGTAGGAGAGGCAGTCGGCTATACGATATACGCCCGATCCGGCACAAGAGCAGACTTGAACGCCTACATAACCACGAACCGGGAGGAAGAGGCAACAGCCTTGGCAAATGGCAAGAAAATCAAGCGGCCGGCAGAGAGTAAGCTACAGCCATTAGACTGCAGTATGCTTCCCAGGGACTACGAAATCAAGGAAGACAGCAAAGTGCAGGTTATCCCAATCAAAGCGGCAGAGGCTCAGTATTACAGAGAGCTATGGACACATAATTTCGTTGGCTCATCGGCCACGTTCAACAGGGCATTGCTGATTGATGGGTATGTAGCCGGCGTGTTTGGAATCTCGAAGATGGCATCTGACAGCGTGTTTGTATGGTATGTGATGAAGGTTCCACACAAAACGTACCGCCTCGGAAGACTGTGCTATATGCTGGCACAGAACAGAGCGTTTGTGGATACGCTCCTGGACAATATCGAGCAGGAGAAAGTCACGAAGATGCGGACTGCAATGCTTACCAGGTATCCGGAAAACAAAGAAGTCAGGGGCATCATGAAACTGGTAAACAGGGTGGAAGACAAGAAGAATGGATACAAGCTCACATATGAGGCAGAACTGGTTGAAGGCAGGAGTGAGCAGCAGACACTTCAAGAATGGCTAAGGAGGGAGAATGAATGGCAGAAGAACAGGGCAAAAGCATCCAGCAAATCGAAGGGTGCGAAGTAATCTACGATATGGGTTCGGGTTTGGTGATCGCCAAAGTTCCGCTGGATAAAGTCAAGGAACAGGACATCAACGCCAGAATCATGAAGAACGAGATGCAGGACCAGCTGACCGCCAACATCAAGAAACGAGGACAGTTGGAGAGCCTGCCTCTTTTTGTTTTGGTAGACGGAAAGTTAGAAATCATCAGTGGTCACCACAGAGTAAAGAGTGCAAGAGCTGCAGAGATGAAGGAGATCATTGCTATTGTTGATGTGTCTGGACTCTCACGTAGCAAGATAGCGGCGAAACAGCTGGCCCACAATGCAATTTCCGGTTTCGATGATGATAGCACGCTGAGAGAAATCGTGAAGATGATTGACGATGTGGACGATATGATTGAGTCGTTTGTTGGAAAAGAAATCATGGAAGAACCGCTGGAACAGTATGACAAGATGCTGAGTCCTGCGGTTCAGTTTGATTTTAAGAATGTCACTTTTACATTCCTTCCGCATCAGGTGAATGATATGGACGTCCTGGTGAAGGATTTGGAATCTAAAGCTCCGGAAATCGTTGGAGTTGCTTCATACGAGCAGTGTAAGGCATTTGTGGAGACATTAAGCAAATACCAGAAGTTTACGGACATCAGAAACGTAGGAGCAGCTATCCATTCTATGATCGAGAACGCAAACGAGAAAATGAATGCAGTTGGGTTTGATGCAGAAGAGGAATGGACATATCTGGCGAAGGTGTTTGGGAGCAATGCGATTCCTGCGGATGCCGCCGAAGTAATCAAACAGGCCATCAAGAAGGCTGAGAAAGAGGGAACCATCACCAGCAAGAACCGGTGGCAACTGATTGAATACCTTTGCGCTGACTATCTAGGTAAATAGATAAGGCATGGCAGCTAAGGTCAAATACAATCCAGATTATCACGATAACTGGGCGTGGTCTTTGGCTGCTATGGGAGCTACCAATGAAGAAATCGCAAAGGCAATGGGAGTTTCCAAGCGGACGATCATCCGCTGGAGCCAGGATCACGAAAGTTTCGGTAGCGCATTGGCCCAGGGAAAGGGAGTTTCCGATGCGAAGGTAATCAGGAGCCTGTATCAGAGAGCGGTCGGCTATGAGTATGAGGAAGAGAAGAAAATCATTGAGTATGACAAAGACGGAAACGTGAAACCAATCAAAATTGAGAAGACCAAAAAGCAAGTTCCGCCGGATGTAGGAGCGCAGTGCTTCTGGCTAAAGAATCGTCAGAGAGATAAATGGCAAGACCGGCCAGAAGTTATACCAGACACAGGAGCAGACGATGGAGACCAAGTACAGTTTTATCTTCCGGATAATGGGAGGGACGGCTGATGGGGAAAATAATCAGGATTGGACCGCAAAAAGGACCACAGGAAAGATTCCTTGCAACCTCTGCGGATATTTGTATTTATGGTGGAGCAGCGGGAGGCGGCAAGACCTTCGGGTTGCTTTTGGAACCGATCCGGCACATGAACAACAAAAATTACAATGCGGTTATCTTCCGAAGCAATTACACGCAGGTCACATCTCCTGGTGGTTTGTGGGACAGTTCAGGTAAGATTTATAGCCTCGTAAAGGGGGCTTATCCATTAAAGACACCAAAACTACACTGGACGTTCAAAAGTGGTGCTACGGTCAATTTCGCCCACTTAGGTAGTGATTCTGATTGCCAGAACTGGCAAGGTTCGCAGATCGCAATGATAGGATTCGATGAGCTGACGCATTTTTCAAAGCATCAGTTTTTCTATATGCTGTCACGAAACCGTACTGATTCCGGAGTAGCACCGTATGTTCGAGCAACGTGCAACCCTGATGCCGATAGTTGGGTAGCTGATTTTATTAAGTGGTGGATCACACCAGAAACCGGTTATCCGATACCGGAGAGAAGCGGCGTAATCCGATACATGGTAAGGCTGAATGATGAGATCATTTGGGGAGACAGCAAAGAGGAACTGGCAGCACAGGGATATGATGCACAGGATGTAAAAAGCGTGACGTTCATAGCCAGTACATTGCAGGACAATCAGATCTTGATGAAGATGGACCCTGGATATCTGGCGAACTTAAAAGCTCTGCCTACGGTAGAGAGGGAACGCCTTCTGCTTGGAAACTGGAAGATCAAAGCGGCGGCCGGTCTGTTCTTCCGCAGAACTCAGGTCGGAGAAATGCTGGAGGAATTGCCGAAAGATGTTATTTCCTGGTGCAGAGGTTGGGACCTTGCAGCAACCAGCGAAGATGAAGACGGAGATCCGGCATACACAGCAGGTGTTCTGATTGGAAAGAGAAAGAGTGGTAGATACATCGTGGCAGACGTAATCAATAAGCGTTTGGCTGCTTCTGATGTAAGAACAATCATCAAAATGACAGCACAGGCAGATAAGGCAAAATACAAGCGAGTGATTGAAAGACTTCCACAGGACCCAGGGCAGGCCGGAAAAGAACAGGCTCAATCCTACGTGAAGTTCCTGGCAGGCTTTCTGGTAAAGACCATAGGTGAGTCTGGAAGTAAGGAATCCAGAGCAGAGCCGTTTGCAGCGCAGTGGCAGGCTGGAAATGTAGATGTGTTGATTGGAGAGTGGAATGAAATGTACTTCAATCAGCTGGAATCATTCCCGGAATCAAAATTTAAGGACATGGTGGACGCCAGCAGTTCAGCTTTCAATGAAGTTGAGAGTGGAGCTACATTCTCGGCACCACCAAAAGACACGCTCAGCAAGAGCAGTTATTGGAGAGGATGAGATTAAGCATGAATGGAATGAGAGTAAACAATACTGCAGCATCTGCCAGTGCGATCGCAAGCATGGGCGGTTATGGCTGCAAAAAATACAATGTTCCTGGAGGAGACGCAGAAGAGTTCAAGGCAGACGGCATAGGAACTTTTGTTTCCGTGATACAGGCATTTGAAGATACAGAAATTCTGACCGTAAAGGCTTGTTGGGACGCACCGACAGATGTAGACGGCATTACTATTCCTGCCGGCATGTGCCTGTATGTGAAGGCAGAAAGCGTAACCATATCAAGCGGATGCGGCGTGATCTATTACGAGATGGCTTCATAAAGGAGGCGGTGAGTATGATGTTGTCATTGCAGAATAGCATAAACAGCAGGAATGGACCGGGAGGAAACAAGAACCGATCCGTTTGGTTGCATGTAGGAGTAACTGGTGTAGCGTTCCAAGCAGTAAATCAGCCATGTGGAACACAAGGACCATTGGCTAAGTCGGCGGTTGCTGGCTACATCGTCAGAGAAACAGTTCAGATTGCTGACTCTGGATACGGAGTGAGCTTCAGAATAAAAGCCTGCGGGCAGAAAAGGAGGCTGATGTAAAGTGAGTAAAGAAATAGGACGCATCGGCCAGAGGCGTTACGGTGGAGTTATCTATGAAGAGTTTCTTCCGGAACTGAGAGGAAGCAGAGGAGTAGAGATTTACCGAGAAATGTCAGAGAATGATGATGTAGTCGGTGCGATCCTTTATGCGATAGAAATGCTGGTTCGGCAGACCGATTGGATTGTAGAACCGGGAGGAGGCACAGCAAAAGACCGGGAAGCAGCTGAGTTTGTACAATCATGTATGGATGATATGCAAAGTACATGGGTTGATACAGTCTCAGAGATCCTGTCATTCCTTACTTATGGCTGGAGCCTACATGAAATTGTGTACAAGCGTAGAATGGGAAATACAAGAGATACCAGAACCAGAAGCAAATACAGCGATGGTTTGATCGGATGGGCGAAGCTCCCTATTCGATCTCAGGAAACTCTGTACCAGTGGGAATACGATGAAGCAGATAATCTGGTAGGTATGACGCAGATGCCACCGCCGGACTTTGGGCTACTGACAATCCCGATGAGTAAGGCACTGCTATTTAGAACCAAGGTACGAAAGGACAATCCAGAGGGTAGAAGCATTTTGAGAAATGCGTACCGGTCATGGCATTTCAAGAGAAGAATCCAGGAGATTGAAGGCATTGGCATTGAACGTGATCTTGCCGGACTGCCGGTGATTTACACTCCGGAAGACATGGATATATGGAACTCTGAAGACGAAACCATATCAAGGATTAGAGCAGAGCTGGAAAATATGGTTCGAGGTGTCCGTAGAGATGAAAGAGAAGGCCTCGTTCTTCCCGGGGGCTTCAAGATGGAACTTTTAAGCACTGGCGGCTCCAGACAGTTTGACACCAATGCGATTATTGACCGCTACGATACTAGAATTGCTATGACAGTTCTGGCAGACTTTATTTTCTTAGGGCATCAGCAAAATGGTTCATGGGCTTTAAGCTCAGACAAGACAGAATTGTTTGCGATGGCCTGCGGTGCGTATCTGGATATTATTGCAGAGACGTTCAATAGCCAGGGAATACCGAATCTGATCGATATTAACGGAGACCATTTTGCTGGAATTACAGATTATCCAAAGCTGACGCATGGAGACATTGAAGATGCCGACATTGCGAAGGTATCTGCGTTTGTTAAGGATATGGTTGGAATTGGAGTTTTGGTACCGGATGATGGTCTGGAAGATTATATCAGGCAGATCGGGAAGCTTCCGGAAAGAACGGATGATACTAGAGAGTTGAGCCAGACAAGGGAAGAACAGCAGGGACAGAATGAACCACCAGAACCCGAAACAGCCGCAGGCAAGGAACCGAAAGAAGACGATGAGGAAATCTCCGAGGAAGCGGTAGAAGCGGCCAAAAAACGCTTGGGAAGAGTGTAGGTATGGCATTTTTGATAAGACCGCCAGGTCAAGTGAAAAAGGCGAAAGCAAAGCTGAAACCGAAGTCAAAGAATGCTCAGGAGATTCTAAACAGACTGCAGGGTTTCTTGAACCAGAATACCAGCGAACCAGTAGAAATCCTCTGCAGCTTTTGGGAAGACCAAAGAAATGCCATCACCTATAAAGAACTGAGGGAAGTGGTGCAAAGTGGTATGCTCACACAGAAGCAGTTCGAGGATTGGCAGCAAGATTATTCAGTCCTGGTTGAGAAAAAGATGGCAGGTGTATGGATGTCTGCAATGGCGGCAGGTGTTGCCGGTCAGCCGATGTTTGATAGCTTATCATTCAGCATCAATACGCAGGACCCTGGAATTGTATCGTGGATCAAAGACAGGGGAGCTGAATTTGTGACATCGTGTACAGCAGAGCAGAAAAAGGCCATCCAGTCGTTGTTGGTAAAGAAGATCACAGATCAGCACACGGTTGACGAACTGGCAAGATTCATTCGCCCATGTATAGGCCTTACAGATGGTGACACAAAAGCGGCATTGAAGCTGTACGATACCGTAAAGGCCACATTGCAAACTAATCATCCACGAATGAAGCCGGAAAACATCCGGAAGAAGGCACTGGATGCGGCACAGAAGTACGCAGAGCAGAAACATCGGCAGAGAGCTTTCACTATAGCTCAGACAGAACTGGAATTTGCGTACAACCGAGGAGCCGACCAAGGAGTAAGACAGGCACAGTCCCAAGGCCTTATAGGAAAGACAATCAAGAGATGGATCACATCCGGAGATGATTCGGTTTGTTCCATTTGCGCTGCATTAGACGGTACCGAAATCGAGATGGATGATAATTTCGATTTTAAGGGCCGTCTTTTGTTTGCCGGTCAGAAAATGCTACCGCCAGCACATCCACGTTGCGCTTGTGCTGTTGAGTACATTGAGATTGAGCCACCTGTATTTCAGCCGGAAAACATGACTGATATTGAAACAGAGGTGGGTGCAGAAGAACAGAAAGAGTTTTTATCCGGCGAAGAGGCCGAGGAATACTTCGGAAAGCGGCCAGACAGATCGTTGCGGAGAAGTGATCGGGAAGAATATGACAGGCAACTGGATTATTTCAAAACTCAGTCACCGTATGGAAAGTGGAGCCAGCAGACAACATCACAGGAAGAGGCATCAATTACAAATTACTGCGGACCAGATTACAGTGCGATTAATGGATTACTGAGAAGAGAAATGACAGAAAACCAGGTTAAGTTGTGGGATGATCTCGGCAACCGTAAAATTTCAGAGATGATTTCGGATATCAGTTCTGCCATATCAAAGTTTGAGCTTCCGGAAGACATTAAGGTGTTCAGAACTTGTGAGAACGATGTTCTGGAGAAGTTGCAGACAAGGATAGGAAGTACGTTCCATGATGATGGTTTTGTCAGCACATCCGTTGTCAGAGAGAAACAGGCAAGCGGAAATATCTTCATGGAGATAAGCGTTCCTAAAGGGCAAGGTGTAGGAGCCTGGGTAAATCCATTGTCCGGAAAACCAGAAGAGTATGAATTTCTGCTGAACAGAGGGACTGATTTTCTGGTGACTGACATAGGCCAGGACGGAGCGGACACAATAATCCGAATGAAAGTTACTGGCAGAACAGAAACGGAATGGTCGTACGCAACGAAGGAAGAGGTGATAGAGCAATGGAAACGAAGAGGAGTTTACAGCGAAGAAAGCGCAAAACTTCTATGACGAAAGAGGAATTAGCCAGCGCCTTTGGTTTAGGGACGAGCAAGTTTCAATGTACAGCAGATCAGCTGACAGAAAATAAGGTTGAAAAGAGGAGAAAAGTGAAAATGAAGAAATTTTCAGATATGATCCAGAAATCCGGCAATCAAGAAAAACCGAAAGCCAGGGAATCTCCGGTAAAAAAGAGAATGTTTAAGATCACAAAGCGTGATGATGAGCAGATGCTTGCCTTCGGGTGGGCGAATGTATCCATTCGATCAGATGGAGAACTGATTGAAGACTGGCAGGAAGATATTGTAGAGCCGGAAGATCTGGAGCAGGCAGCGTATGAATTTGTGCAGCTATACCGAGAAGGTGGAGAGATGCACGAAAGAGGCGGCGTTGCTACTTTGGTTGAGAGCGTAGTATTTACCGAAGAGAAACAGCGGGCCATGGGTATTCCGGAAGGAACGCTTCCTGTTGGCTGGTGGATTGGCTTCAAAGTGCTTGATGCAGATGTATGGGAAAAGGTCAAAGATGGCACATATTCCATGTTCAGTATTGAGGGCGAAGCAGAAAGAGTAGAGGTAGAGGATGAGGATATTGATTGATATTGGCATTTATCTACTGGGTGTGTTCTCAGGCATAGCCTGTATCGCTCTTGCAGCTGCAGGCAGGAAGAACTTCGATGAAGTAAGAGATGAAAACAGCGGCGTATAGCGATTTTCAGCACGCCAAACCTATCAATCCTACCATAGAAGCCGTAAAAAAGGCTCTGGTAGGATTTTTCAAACTGAATATTGTGATAATTCAGAGAGGCATCCTTGGCGGGTGTCTTTTTGTATTATAAATCCAGAAGAAAGGAGGAACAGCATGGCAACAAAGTTAAAAAACCTCAAAGTCAAGAAAGTTGACTTTGTGGATGAGGGAGCCAATCCGGATGCACATATTGAGCTGTTCAAACGCAAGGATGGAAAACCGGAGGAAGATCCCAAGGGACCAAAAGAAGATGATGAAGAGGAAGAGAAGCAGAATGAAGGCGGCGTAATGAAGCGCCTTTTATCAGCTATCGCAAAGATGGTCGGAATAAATCCGGGCGAGCTGAACAGTGCGATAGAAGAGATCGAGAAAGGTAATTCAGAGTCCTTCAAGGAAAAGATGGCACAACGAAAGGCTCAGAAAATCGCAGATGAAATATGGGACTTTTGTTATGCACTGCAGTCTTCCTTATGCTCTGTTTTATGGGATGAAGACCTGGACGGAGCAGGAGCCACAGCAGCTATGGTTGAGAACCTGGACGAATTCTATTCCGTAGTGAAAGATGCAATCAGCCAGTGGTCCGATGGCAAGGTTTCCAATATAGCAAAGAACGATCAGGAAATTTCCGAAGAAGAGCTGGCAGTTATGAAGTCAGCACAGGTAAGACTGAACGAGGCAATTCAGAAAGCTTCCGAGGAAAAAGAAGACGGACCAGAAGACGATGAACCGAAAGGAGACGGAGAAGAAATGAAAATCGACAAGAGCAAAATGACAGAATCTGAAAGAGCGTTTTTTGAAAGTATTGAAAAACGCTATGGTACAGAGGAGGGCGCTGGCACACCGGAAACACCGCCAGCAGTAACTCCGCCAACACAGGGAACTGCTCAGTCCTCAGAAGAGGCAGTAGCAAAAGCCCTTCAGACCCTGGGGCTTGCAGGAGCTACGAATACCGGAGATGCCGGAACTGCTGATACCGGAGATGATATTTTTAAGGGCTTAAACCCCGGCTTAAAAGCACAGGTTGAAGCACTTATGAAATTTAAGGCTGATGCAGAAGAAAAGGAAATGAAAGAGATTTGCAAACGGTATGCAATTCTCGGAAAGACAGAGGAAGAGCTTCTGCCGGTACTCAAGAGTACAAAGGCAGTGAGCCAGGAAGCATACGATCAGGTAATCAAAACACTGGACGATGCGAAAGCCGCTGTTGAAAACTCCGGAACATTTTCTGAAATCGGAAAATCTGGACACGCTGGAGTAGCAAAAGGAGCGGATACCAGTTCTGCAGAAGGGAAAATTGCCAGCATCGCCAAAAGCTATGTTGAGAAAAACCCGACCATGAATTATGTGGATGCAGTTGCAAAAGCATGGGAAGACAATCCTGAGCTGGTACTCCAGTATGAAGAGGAAGCAGGACTTTAAGAAGGAGGAAGAAGACGATGGGTAAGAATTATAACGGAACACAGATCAGCCAGAGCGTAACAGTTTCCGAGGTGGCCGGAGCTACCGTTGAAGACTGCAGAAATAAGATTTTTGTGTATGACGAAAACGGAAAAGCAATCCTGGCTACCGGAGGAACAAAGCCGTTCATCGGTGTGGCTCTGATCGAAGCAGGTATCAATGATATGTTCGGAGAAGTATCTGGAAAGGTGGAAGCAGGAGATGACATCGACATCCAGATTAAAGACATCGGATCAGTGCTTGCAGGAGAGGCCATTGCTAAAGGCGATGAAATTACAGCTGGGGCAGACGGAACTGCCGCAAAGGCAAAAGCCGGGGACTATGTCCTTGGTATTGCACTCAGCAAAGTTGCCAAAGACGGATATGCCAGAGTGCAGATCAGCAAATATCAGAAAAATGAGTAAGCAGGAGGTAAGAAAGAATGGGTAGAAAAGTAACAGCAGCCGATATTCAGGTGGAAATTGCAAAAGGAGCCTTTAGACCGCACACAGCACTGTCTAATATGGCTCTTTCTTATTTCCAGAGTGACAAAAATTATTTTGCCAGAACAATTTTCCCGATGTGTCCGGTAAGTCTGTCAGCTGACAATTACTATATTTTCAGCAAAGAAGATTTACTGAGAGACAGCTGGAAGAGAAAACCGGCATATGGCAAGGTTGAGCCAGCAGTTCTCGGCGAGAATGGACAGACCTATGCCTGCCAGGTAGATCAGATGATCGTAGGCATCGATCAGATTCGTCAGACAGACCTTATTAGAAGACAGGGACCGTCTATCAGAGATCCGAGACAGCAGAGAACCAGAATGATTGCAACCCAGGCAAACATTCACCAGGACGTTCTGTTCGCAAAGAATTTCTTCAAAGCTGGCGTGTGGGAGAATGAGTTTGCCGGTGTAGACAGCGTATCCGTAACAGGAAAGCAGTTTATTAAGTTTACAAACGGCAACTCCGACCCTATTTCCTTTATCGAGGAAAGAGCAACTGAGATGGAAGAACTTACAGGACGTAGGCCGAACCGCATGGCTCTCGGTGTGAATGTTTACAATGCACTGAAAAAACATCCGGCAATTCTGGAAAGAGTAAAATACAGCGGATCAACAGCTAACCCGGCCATGGTCAATGCAAATGTTCTGTCTCAGCTGTTCGAGATGGAACGTCTTTCCGTGCAGCGTTCTATCATGAATAATGCAGCACTTGGGGAAGAGGCAAAAATGCAGTACATCGGCGATCCGAACGCATTCCTGCTGGCATACGCTACAGATTCACCGGCAGTAGATGAGCCGAGTGCAGGATATATCTTTACTTGGGATATGTTAGGAAACGGAAATGTGCTTCCAATTCGTCAGTATGAAGGCGAGCAGGGAACTCACAGTGAGTTTATCGAAGGCCTCATGGCAACCGACATGAAAAAGACCGGAGATGATCTGGCAATGTTCTTCAAGGACGCTGTCTAAGGAGGGTAAATATGAAACTGATTGCAAAGAAACCTTGCAGCTTTGGCGGCAAGGCTTTTTTCATCAATGACGAGATCCCGGCCAATGCCGTTCTGAATCCAAAACAGCAGGAAGAACTTGGAGTGTTGTCTATTGTTTCTGATGGAGAAACCGCAACTGGTATTCTGGAAACAGGCTTCCAGGAAACAGATATTGCAATTCCGGTCTTCAAAAGCTATGACGGAGATACTGCACAGGTAATGGGGATTCCACTGAATGCCGGGGAAATACAGGAAGTTTTCTCTATCATGCAGATGAACGTAGAGGAAGCTACGAAGGCAATCGAAGCCGCAAAATCTGAAAATATGCTGATTGTGATTCGTGCCTGCGATTCACGTGCTGGAGTAAAGAAAGCGGCTCAAAAGAAAGCAGACAACTTATCCTCCACCAATGGGAGTACAAACGTTCCTGCAGGCGGTAACGAGTTCGTAGACCATAGTACGGAAGACGAAACACCGTCTGGAAAATAATTCGGAGGTGAACCCTTATGGCAAAAGGCACATATACCTATGAACCAGGGAATATCACAACTGCAGGGCTTGATCTGATGAGGTTTGAACTGGGAGATACGATGGTAGAAGGTGGGGCAGATACCTGTGCATTGACAGACGAAGAAATTTCAGCGGCTTTGGAAAAATATCCGAAGAAGTGGAAAAGAGCAAAGCTTATGTTGCTGGAAAGCATCTGCAGAAGGTTTGCGTTTGAAGTGGACACGAAAGAAGGTCCACTTTCTTTTTCACTGTCTGACCGGGCAAAAGTCTGGAAAGAAGATTACCTAAGTCTGAAAAAGGAAGTAAGCCTGGAATCAATAGCAGTTCCATCACCGCCGACCGGAAACAGCTATAAAGACCCGTATTTCTATACAGGTATGCTGCGGAATCCAAGAACAGGAAGGCTGGATGAATGATGAGAAGAGCAATGATGTATCTGCGGCCAGGAAATCTATATAAAGAGTTTGTGATCGAAGATAACAAAGCTGATATCGGTAAAACAGGAAGAGCCACAGCTTCGTTTTCTGGTGATGGAAGCCGGACGCTAAAGGGAGCACTTGCGGAAGCAACACCGAAGCAAAAGGTTGAGTGGCAACAGCTTCAGCATCCGATTTCCCACACGATCATACAGGATGGGCGGCCGAAGGCAAAGGCAGAAGACAAGCTGGTATTGGGAGAAAGAATATTCTTGATTCAGGGCATAGATGATCCGGGAAGTATCGGAGTCTGCACCATTTACTATGTCGAGGAAAGGATGGATGTGAAGTGAGGTTGTGGATAGATACGGCAGCACTTGGAACAGCAGGCCAAGCAGTACAGGCAAAGGTTGGCGAAATGAAAGCCAGAGTAAATCAACAGGTGTTGTCAAGAGGAACAAGAGCGGTCAACCAGCTCAGAAACGCCGAATTGGAAGTCCTCAGAGGAAAAGGAAGCGGAAGAACTTATAGGAAATATCCGTATAAGTCAACCTACCAGGCATCCGCTCCTGGAGAACCTCCGGCAAGGCGTACAGGCAATTTAAGATTGCATTGGACAGGAAATGTAAAAGGCGGTGGCGGCGATATTACCCTGGAGCTTGAAAGCGCAGAGTTTTATGCTGGTTATCTGGAAAACGGTACAAGAAAGATGGCACGAAGACCATTCAAGGACCGGATCACACAGAAAGCATTGCCGCCGATCAAGGCAATCTTTAATGAACCATATTTGTAGGAGGTGATGCGAAGAAATGAGTCTGATTATGGACAAACAGGAAAAGGTGTTTGACTGCACCACAATTAAAAGGGGCGATCTGATAAGCGCACAGCATTCCTGCTGGAAAGAACCGAAATCCGGAATTGTATCTGCAGTTACGCCGGAGGAAATCAAGATATTGTATCAGCCGGACATTGCGAATGTTACCAGCTTTCTCACAATCCAGGCAGATGATGTTGCGACAGGCCAGTGGAAAATCCGCTGGTCTGAAAATCTGGAAAGCATTGAAGAATATGATCCGGAGAAAACGGAGGTAAAAAGCGAGTGATTCTTGAAGAATTGATGCATGAACGATTTGCCACGTATTCGTTTTTTAAAGACCAAATGGCGGTATACGCTGGACTGCCTGCAGTGTTTTACCAGGGAGCACCGGACGATAGACAGAAAGGGTGGGAAGGAGAACAGTACCCGAGAATCGTATATACGATTGATATGCAGGCAGATGAAGAGAGAAAAAGTGCTGGTGTCATGCAGGTTGATCTCTACTGCGATGAGAGAAAAACTCTTCCGGAAGATATCGAGCCATACATCAGAAAGTGCCTGGTAAATCTCATCGTGAAGCCGGAAGGAAATTCACATTATGCGTTTGCCTGGGCGAGAACAGAAATGTTTTCCCTGGAACGGAGTGCGAGAGATAGAGGCGTTGACACAATGATAGTTGGAGCCTCTGTCCGGTTTGATATTCTGGAGTACAGCCGGCAGGAAACAGCAAATCCAGACCCAGTACAGGCATTGAGCAGATGGTTGAAGAACCTGGAAAAAGAAAGCCTGGTTATAGGAAAAGATCATATTGAAAAATTCTTTGAGCCGAGTGGAGAACACCCAGCTTTTTACGTTCGTGTGCAGTCGTACAAAACGAACAGAGCGACCTATGCGCTTACATGGGTGGATTGCAATTTGGCAATTCATATCATCGTGCCGGAGCCAGAAAACCGTAGCCTATGGGCGAGATACATTGCGGACAGACTGAATATGGCAGGGGAAGTAATCATGTTGGATGATAGCCCAATGCTGATATTCGAGGTGTCCGTAGAGAATAACGCCGATTATTTGACAAGAGGACAGGTTATGGTGAAGGCACAATATTCTATTCCAAGGATCAGTGAGGTTGAACACCCACTGAGCAAGATTAAAGTAAGCCAGAAGGAGGAAAAGTGAATGGCAACAAAAAAAGCCGTAGAAGCTGCGAATACAGCTGAAAACAATGAACCCTTAAATTCCATTGCTGAGGAAGAAAAAAACGAAGCCAGACCCGGTAACGAATCCACAGCAGTATCAGAAGGGGAATCTACCTACACAATCAATGAGTTTGCAAAAGCAGCGGCAACAGCGTTTGAAAGGCCTTACAGTCCGGATATCGTTCGTGCCGCTTTTCTTTTGGCAGGAGCAAAAGAGGCAACTAAGAAAGAAGCCTCAGTTATTATCAAGAAATTCTTAGGCGAGGAGGTAAAAGAGTAATGAGCGGATCTTTTAGAGCAGGAGAAGAAAAGGAACGTCCTGGCGTATACAGACGGCATGTTAACGCAGGGGGCACAGAAGTTGCTGGAGCAGCGGAAGGTGTCGGCCTGGCTGTTGTAAGCGGAACATGGGGACCACTGAATAAGCCGATGGTTACCGATGCTTCCGATGATGTTGCTTCAATTATCGGAAGCGGCAAGGGAGCGAACGTAATCACACAGATGAGAATTGGCGGTGTAAATGACATTGTAGTAGTTCGAGTAGGATCGGGCGGAACACCTGCAACTATCACACTTAAAGATGATAAAGAAGCAGATGTTGTTACGCTGACAACATTATATCCAACTAGCAGAGCATTTACAGTAACCATTAAAGAATCGCTGGAAGACGATACACAGAAAATGGCGATCATCCAGGAAGGAACCAAGGAACTGGAAGCAGTATCTTTTACTGCAGGCCCTGCCGAAGTGGATGGAATTATCGCCGCTCTCAAAAACAGCGCATATGTAAAAGCTGTTAAAAAAGCTGAAGAAACTGGAAAGTTAAAGGCAGTTTCTCAGGCGAAGTTTGCTGGAGGAGCAGATCCTACGGTAAATACAGAAGCTTACGGCGCAGGATTTGAAGCGAGCGAAGAAGAAAGCTGGGATGGCATTGCCGTAGATTCCGAGGAGCCGGCAGTACATATGCTTCTTTATACATTCATCAACAGAAAGTTTGAGGAAGGAATGTATCCGTATGCCTGCGTTGGCGAGCCTAAGAGCGTGGATATTGACACGAGAATCCAGCACGCTGCAGCTTTTAACGATTTTAAAATGCACTATGTGCTGAACAGTTGGGTTGGTGCAGATGGAGTTGTGTATGAAGGATATTTAGCGGCTGCAAGAATTATCGGAATGATTATTGCAGTTGCTTCTAACGCATCTCTTACCCATTCAGTAATCACCGGGGCTACAAGCTTGAATGAGTCACTGAAAAATGGGGTCATTAAGAAAGCACTAAAAGCAGGATGTCTGGTCCTGTCTCTTAGCAAGAGCCGCCAGGTGTGGATTGAAAAAGCAATCAATACTCTTACTGTTCTGTCAGCAGATCAGGATGCAGGATGGAAAAAGATCCGCCGTATGAAGACCAGATTTGAGCTGGAGAATCGTGTAGATGCAACCCTGGAAGCGATGGATGGCTCCATTGACAATAACGATAATGGTCGGGCAACCGTAATGTCTGCAATCGTTGATGTTCTGGATGCAATGGCTGGCGAAAACAAAGTAGAAGCCGGAGGAACAGTTGCACTTGATGCTTCCAACCCGCCGAAGGGAGACAGCGCATGGTTCAGCATTTCAGTTGACGATATCGACAGCATGGAAATTATCTACCTCACCTATCGTTACAGATTTGCTCCGGAAGAAGAGGAAGAATAAGAAAGGAGATAAGCTACTATGAGCATTATCAATACACAGGCAACAGCAGATGCAAGAAAAGTCCGTACCGGTAAAGACGGTGCGCTGTACAATGGCAAAGGAAAACTTCTGGCTACTGTAGAAACATTTCAGGCGCAGATGGCAGTAAGCAACCAGAAGTACCATCCGCTCGGAGCATTAAGAGAGCAGGAGGTCCTGGACTCCATTGGAACTACTCTCACATTCACTGAATGTGTAGTAGAAGACAGCGGATTCATCAGCGATCTTCTGAAAATGCAGAGTACTGGTGTTCAGCCGGATTGGAAGTTCCAGGGCGTATTAAAGGGAAGCAATGGAAGCGAAGAGCGTTTCATTTATCCGAACTGTGTGCCTTCCGGCAATATCGATCTGCAGAATATTGCAATCGGAAGCATCGTAAAACGTCAGTGGTCCCTGTTTGTAAATGGTGAAGTAAAGCCACAGGGAAAATTAAAGGCCTGAAAAGAAGAAAATTGAATAGAAAATAGTAATTGGGCCGCAGCGTTAAGTTTGCGGCCCTTATTTCATTTAGGAGGAAAAATAAATGGCAAAGACTACAGAAAATGTAACAGAAGTTCAGATGTCACCAGAAGAGGCAAAAGCAAACGTAAGAATGTATGAAGATGATATCCTGGGAGGCTTAATGGCTGCAGCTTCTTACAAGACTGATATGGACGAAGTGGCGACAATCCAGATTGTTAGACACAAGGCAGTTGTCCTGGAGTTCAGAATCCGTCCTCTGTCAGAAGATGAGTATGCAAAGATCAGAAAGAGAAACACCAACTACAAGAAAAACAAGGCAAATGGCCTGAGAATTGCAGAAAGTGTAAACTCAGCAGATTATCGCTCCGAGCTGATTTACGAGGCAACTATCGAGGAAGACAGAACAAAGATCTGGGACAGAGCTGATGCGTGGGATAAATGTAATGTAGTCAATGGTATCGGTCTGGTTGATGTTGTTCTGAAAGCCGGAGAGAAAGATGCGATCCTGGAAAAACTGGATGAGATTTCTGGCTTCACACCGTCCATGGAGGATGTGGCAAAAAACTGATAACTGCCGGCGGCAAGACAACCTTACTTCATATCATCTTCCAAAGACATCATATTCCGTTTGACGAGGTATTGAGCAAGCCAAAATGGGCGCAGGTCTTAATGCTGGAGTCAATGCAGATTCAGCTGAAGGAAGAAGAAAGGCAAAGGAAAAAGAGGCAAGGGATCATAGAAGACGAGGAAGGAGGTGAATGATTTGGCAGAAACCGTAAGAATTGAGATCCCGGTGAGCGTGCAGGACAACACATCAGCCGGAGTGCAGTCGGCAACCAGAAATATGTCCAACTTCGAGAGAAGTATGAAAAGGACTGAACAGCAGTTAAATCGAATGGATCGGGCACATCATGTAAGAGTTGATGCTGACGATCAGGCATCCGGAACAATCAACAGACTGTCGAGTGCCACTGAAAGTTTAGATGGAACAGCTGCAGATGTAGATATTTCGGCCAACGATACGGCAAGCCAGATTGTAGACCAGGTCGAAGACCAAGTCAGCGCATTGGACGGATCAGCTGCAGATGTAGATGTTGGAGCCAATGACACCGCCACCCAAGTAGTAAATGCGGCCAGTGATGCTGTCGAGAACTTTGACGGACAATCCGGTGACGCAGAGATTGGAGCCGATGATGGAGCTACACCTGTTATACGAGCTGCAGAGGACGCAGTAGAAAATTTTGACGGAAGTTCCGGAGAAGCAGAAATAAGTGCTGACGATGGAGCTACGCCAGTGGTACGAGTAGCACAAGATGCTGTTGAGAATTTCGATGGTATGTCAGGAGATGCGGAAGTCGGAGCTGACGATCAGGCATCTCCGGTAATCGATGCGGCCAGGGACAAAGCAGAGTCCTGGGCCGGTTCCGTTTTTAATGCTACCATAGGAATCATTGATAATGTTACCGCACCAATACAGAGCGTGCTTAGAGCAGTAAGCAATCCTGTTGTTCAAGGAGCATCATTACTGGGAGTTTCGCTAGGGGTATCAGATACCGTAAACACATTCAAGGATTTTGAATCCATGATGTATCAGGTGAAAGCCATATCAGGAGCCACAGGACAGGACTTTGAAGATTTGACTGCAAAGGCGAAGGAGATGGGAGCAACCACAAAATTCACCGCTACGCAGAGCGCAGAGGCGTTCAATTACATGGCGATGGCCGGTTGGCAGCCTACTCAGATGATAGACGGTATTTCTGGTGTAATGAATTTGGCGGCGGCTTCTGGCGAAGACCTGGGAACCACCAGTGACATTGTAACCGATGCCATCACAGCTTTTGGACTACAAGCCGGAGATGCAGGGCATTTTGCGGATGTGCTGGCCCAGGCAAGCGCAAATGCCAACACAAATGTAGGTATGCTCGGTGAGAGCTTTAAGTATGTTGCACCTGTGGCCGGAGCGATGAATTATACAGTAGAAGACACATCCTTGGCTCTCGGTCTCATGGCTAACGCAAGTGTGAAGGGAAGCATGGCCGGCACTTCTTTGAAAACAGCTATCGCAAATATGGCAGCACCTACGAGCAGTATGGCGGCAGCTATGGAAAAGTACGGAATCAGCATAACGGACAGCGAAGGAAACATGAAAAGCCTTAAAGGGGTCATGGACAATATCAGAAGTAGTCTCGGTGGTCTTGCAGAAGATGAGCAGACTGCGGCAGCTTCCACCATTTTCGGGAAGGAAGCCATGGCTGGCATGTTAGCTATCGTCAATGCGTCCGAAGATGATTACAACAAGCTGAGTACGGCTATTTACAACTCTAAAGATGCAGCTCAGGACATGGCAGATACGATGATGGATAATCTGGCCGGTTCAATGACCTTGATGCAGAGCGCAGTAGAAGGAGTACAGAACTCTTTCGGAAAAAGGCTTTCTCCATATCTGAAAACTGCGGTTGAAGGAATTACTGCAGAAATGCCGGCAGTAGAAGAAGCACTGAACAATATCATGGATGTTGTGGACGGAAAAGCTACGTCACTTAAACGAAGCATTAAGAGTATGACAGGCTCCCAGGAGTGGAAAGATGCAGATTTCTTCGGGAAAGTTGATATTGCCTGGGACAAGATCATTGCAGAACCGTTTATGAGCTGGGCTGGATCAGAAGGCAAGTCGATGCTGTCACAGGGAATCGGGAAATTGTTTTCCAGTGCATCAGCAATTCTACCTGGCGGTGAAAAAGCAGGTCTGACAAGCTGGTTAAGTGCCGGATTAATTGGAGTTGGAGCATCAAAGCTAATCAGCGGAGGAAAGAATGTCGTAAGCGCATTAACACCTATCGGATCAGCAATAAAAAATATCGCATCAGCAGCCTCCGAAGCAGATACAGTCGGAGGATTTTTTACGTCCTTAACAGGAATGACTTCTAAAGCGGGAATGATCGGACTTGGAGCAGCAGCTATTGCGGCGGCTATTGCCGGTATCGCAGTGGCGGTAGATAATTACAATTCCAAAGTTCTGAACGATAATTTAGAAGAACATTTCGGAAAGATCAAATTGTCCGCAAAAGAAGCGGAAGAAATTGCTTCCGGTATCCTTAATCAAAAGTATCTTACGAATGTAGAACTTGCTCTAAACGAGGTAAAAAACGCAGACAGTCTGAGAGAGGCAGCACAAAAAGCCTTGGAGTCTAACGATGTGCTGGAATTCAAGAGTCGGGTAGGAATCACTCTCACTCCGGAAGAGAGAGAGGATTATACGAGCAATATTAAAACGTTTGTGGATTCTAAAATCGAAGAACTGCAGAGCAGGACGTTTGCCGCACATATTCATGTTCAGACCTACATTGGTGGAACAAAAGAAGGTGATACCCTCGCAAAGAATATTGAAGACTGGGCGAGAGCAGACAACTTGGAACTTACTAATCTGTCGAATGATCTGCAGACTGCTGTAGAAAAAGCCCTGACTGATGGCATCATCGATGTTGATGAAGAACAGGCAATCAGTGCTTTGCAGGAAAAAATGAACAATATTACTGCCCGTTGGAAAGAATCGGAAGCTCAGGCAAAGTGGGACTGGATCAACCAGGAGTACGGAAATCTGAATGCAGCTGATCTGGAAAGCGTGTCCTTTACTGATTTACTGGAAGCCATGAGAGGTCAAAGGCAGTCAGCAAAAGAAAGTGTACAGGCAGATGTTGAACAGTGGTACTCAGAGCTTAATTCAATGGAATCGGCCGGCAGGATTACAGATGCTCAGAATAAGCAGTACGAAGAAATGACCGGCTGGTATGTGAAAGGACAGGAAGGAAGTGAGCTGACTAAGAGCTTGCAGCTGGGAGCAAACACACTGAACTCTGCATATGCAGAAAAAATTCAGAGTAATAGACAGAGCCTTGCAGAAAATGCACAGTATTCTTTGGAATCAGCACAGAATATGCTGGCAAGCGGAGATACTTTCTCTGCGTCAAATGCACTGATGTATGGCTTCAATGAGCTTGGCAATGGAAAAACACTTGGATTCACTACAGACGCTACACAAAATGCTTTGAGTACGATGTATGAAAGCATGAAACCAGACGTAACGCAGATGCAGGGATTGATTGATGATTATAGGGAAGCCGTAAAAGCGGTTCCACAGAGCTTGATGGATTCTTTCAACGAAGCCGTTGAAGTCGGAGCGGCGGCAGGTGATACTGCGGCTACATGGCAGAATTACGCTAATCAGATTTGGCAGAATGGAAGCGATGAATTAAAGGCATCACTTACAGACCCAAGCAATCCTATGTACGAGACTATCCGTTCTCAGCTTCCACCGGAATTGACAGAGGCAATAGATCGAGCGGCGGCAGAGACAACTACAGAGGACGTAACCCTGGAAGGCTTAAAGGCATCGGTTTACGGTGACGTAGATATAGACAAGGACAAATGGGTGTCTGCTTTAAATGAAAAGTTGGGAGATTTGGCAACAACAGAGGAAGTTACCGCAGAGGGTGCGACTATCAAAGTTGAAGCTGGGGACTGCTTATGGGATATTGGCAATGCCCTTGGTGTTGACTGGCGGACTATAGCAGAAGAGAACGGCATCGAAAGCCCATACGTTATTCATCCTGGAGATGAAATCAAGATTTCCATGGACACATTAACTGCCGAAGTAGATGGAGATGCAGCACAATCAGCAATCGATCAGGCAATGTCTGCGTTGACAACTGAGGGCGCTGAATTTTCTGTTACTGCAGAAGGCGTTCAAGTGGATTTGTCCGATGTTCAAGTAGATTCAGAATCAGCAGCCGCTCAGATTGAAGCGGCACTTGGCATGGAATCAGGAACACTTGCGGCGAATGGAATCGAGGTGCAGACAGGAGCAACGGTAACTGTACCATCAGAATTGGTGCAGGTAGATGCATCTGGTCTGCAGGGAGCAACCCAGGAGGCAGTAAATCAGACAGACACAGAACCAGTTGAGAAGGATACGTCCGCAAATGTTAATGTTACGGACACAACAACAAATGCTGAAGATGTACAGGGAAAAGTGGAAGAGGATCTGCAAGGAGCTGTCGGGGATGCTTCGGTCGAAGGAAGTGCGAATGTTACATTCTCTGATGTAACGGCTGATACGTCTGGAGTCTTGGAACAGGTAACAGCAGAACTTGAAAGCGCAGTAAGCAGCGTGCCAGCCAATGGTCATGCAGAAATTACCCTGGATCAGACCAATAATTCATCAGAAATCTATTCTCTTGCGACAGGAGATGTAGAGTCTGCATTTTCGCAAACAATTCCAACAGATGGCCATGTAGATGTTGCGCTCGATCAGACAAACAATGCAGACGCCATTTATTCAGAATGTGCCGGACAGGTACAGAGTACATTTTCTCGGGGATTCTCAGCCTCAGCAGATGTCGCAGTTACACTGAACTGGCATATTACGAATCCATCAGCCAGCATTTCCACATCAAGTAGCGGATCATCTGTATCAGCTACTATTGCAGGTCATGCAAATGGAGGCGAAGTTGGATTAAGCGGAGCAGAATTGTCATGGGTGGGCGAGGAAGGCTTAGAGTATATCATTCCTACAGTGCCAGGACGCAGACAAAGAGGAATCAGTTTGTGGATGCAGGCAGGAAAAACTCTCGGTATGCTTGGCCCTGACGGAGAAATCTCAGCTCATGCCAATGGTGGAGCGGTAGGTGCCGGAAGCAGTATTATTCCGGAGGATTCCATACAGTTGGCGCAGGTTCCAGAAAAGGCAGACAACACAGTCTGGAGCATTATGGGGCAAGCAGTATCTAACGAGAGTAGCAAGGATGCGTCAGAAGGAGATGGTACGACCTTCACTATAAATAATGCGCAGCAGAATGATGGTGGAGGAAAAGTTGAAGTCAATGTAAATATGAATCCGGTCATTAAGATTGAAGGAAGTAACATGGATGAAGAAAAGATTTTCCAGGTTCTGCAGAACAGAATCCGAGAGATGGCAGATGATCTTGGCGATGAGATTGCAGAACGCATGGGTAAAATCTTCAACAATATGCCGGCAGTACAGGAGGCGTAAGAGATGAATGCATCGATCAGACCTTCCGGCGGGGCTGTTACTCAGTTTCCAATGATGCCGGAAAAAATTACTCTTGGGGCAGATGCAAAGTTCATGACCTATTCTATCATATCCCTGGGGGACGTAAAAATCCCCAGGGGACAGGGAATCAAGGAAATATCATGGTCCGGAATCTTCCCGGGGAAAGCGAGAAAAAATTATCCATTTGTATCATCGTGGGTTGATCCCAATACGCTGATTAAACGAATGGAGCAGTACCGAGACAATGGAACCATTTGTAAATTGTTGGTAACAGGAACCTGTATAAACTACAGCGTTTACATTTCCAGCTTCAAAGGCAAATATTCCGGCGGCCTCGGTGATTTTTATTATGATATCAAATTCATTATTGCAAGGGAGATTAAGATTTACACAACGAAAGAGCTGAAAATCGGAACATCTTCCAAAACTCAACGGCCGGCATCGAAGAAAAGCAACAAGAAGTCCACGACCGGAAGTAAGACAACAACCTACACTATCAAATCCGGAGACACGTTAAGCAGAATCGCTCAGAAGAAACTCGGTAAAGCTTCACGATACCCGGAAATCTATAAGCTGAATAAAAGCAAAATCGAAGCAGCTGCAAAGAAACATGGCAGGAAATCATCCAATAACGGGCATTGGATTTATCCAGGAACGAAGCTAACTATTCCAAAGAAGTAGGAGGTGGGTTCTTGATAAATGTAAATAATGTTTCGTATACGGTAATTGTTATCACTGAAAAGAAGTTGCAGCTGAATATTACTCAGGCAGTTGAGGAGCTTGGCTGGGAAGAAAACGAAGATGAGCTGGCAATGAAGATACATTTCAATATGTATAATGCGTTGTACAACAAAGAACGTCTTTCTTCTCTTGTAAAAATTAACTCTGTTGTGGTAGTGAAGGCCTACTGGGGGAGCGGAAAGGGCATTGTTGCCATGGGAAATATCGTGGAATGTGAAAGAAAGGTTTCAAAAAGTGATGATGTTTTTAATGTCGTTGCCTATGACAACCTTTTTAATTTGCAGAAAAGTAGCGACAATGTTTATTTTGCTTCCGGAAAAAAGACAAAAAGTATTCTGACAGCAATTTTCAAATCATGGGGCATTACCATTTCAAAGTACACCGGTCCGAATGTAGCACACAAGAAGATACTGCTGAAGAACAAAAAACTGGGAGATATTATCCGGGAAGTACTGGATGAAGCCAAGAAAAAAGGTGGAGGAGCTGCAATAGTGCGGAGCACAGAATCAAAGGTTCAGGTTATAGCAAAGGGCAGCAACACAGACATTTATCATTTTTCTGGTGATGTTTCCTCTCAGGTAAGCCACAAGATTAGTATTGCAAACCTGGTTACAAGGGTAAAAATTGTTTCTTCCGGAAAATCTGACGAAGCAGCAAAGGTAGAAGCAACCGTTAATGGAAAGACGCAGTACGGAGTGTTTCAGACGATTATCACTCATTCAAAGAGCGATAAGCTGGATGATGCCAAGAAGGAAGCAAAAGAAATCCTGGAAGAAAAGGGAAGCCCGAAAGTTACCAGTAAACTTATTGCACCGGATATTCCATGTGTCCGGAAAGGAGATATAATCCATGCAAAAGTCGGTTCTCTGAACGGATATTATCTGATAAATAGCATTCAGCATAATGCCAAAAATGGTCAGATGACTATGGATGTTAAAAAGACAGCCGGTCCTACCGCAACACCAAAGAAGAAAACGTCAGGCACTACGAAAAAGAAGACATACAAAGTAGGAGATGTCGTGAATTTCAAAGGTGGTACACATTACGATAGCAGTTGGTCAGATGCAAGAGGCTATAGAGCAACTGCAGGAAAGGCAAAGATTACGTTAGGACCGAACTGCGCAGGCAACGGAAAAGCTCATCCATGGCATTTAGTACACATGGATAGCAAGAGCAATGTTTACGGATGGGTTGATGAAGGCACATTTGAGTAGGAGGTGAAGCCGTGGCAGATACCGCAGGAGGAAATCCTGGAATGAATAAGCTGGCAAGAGTATTGCAGCAAAGAATAAAAGAAACTATGGAAGATGGAATAGGGGACATAGAGCCAGACTTCGGTGTCATAGGAAAAGACGGAAGTTTGACAACTAATATGTTCCCTATTCCTATTCCAAAAGGAGAGTATTACCTTGGACGGCTGGTTTCCGGATTAAAAATAAATATCTCCGGAGGAAGCCATGGAGGACACAACTCTGGAAACGGAAGCCACGAACATTCAGTAACTTTGCCAAAGGTGAAAGCTGGAGATACCGTTCTTGTAACATGGGTAAAGAATACTCCTGTTGTAGTCGATGTAGTAAAGAAATCATAGGAAGGAGGATTTATGGCAGACCAGTTATTTCCGGTATTTGACCTGCCGGAGATACCGGACGATCCCGAATACGAAGAAAGATACCGCTCTTCGGTGGCGTTTGACTTCGACAAGGGAGATTTCGTGAGAGACGGATCAAATAAAATGGTTCGTGCAGACGGCAGGGAAGCATTTATGCAGTGGTGCTGGAAAGTTATTCAGACAGAAAGGGAAGCATTTCTGGCGTATAGCGATGATATTGGCACCGAGTTTGAAGATATGGAGGATTTCCCGGACAAGGATTCGAGGGAAAGCGAGATTGAGCGGACGATTACTGATGCGTTGCTGGTTCACCCGGCAACAGAGTACGTCCGCAATTTTATTTTTGATTACAGCTCTGGAGATGCGGTGGTTTCGTTCATCGTCAAAGGAGCGCAGTGGGAAGAGGAAGAAACAATATCAACTGTCTTTGAGAAAGGGGTGAGCTAAGATGGTAGAAGACTTTACATTGCCTGCATTTCTACAGGATTGCGATGTAGATACAATTCATCAGAGAATGATGGATATGCTTCCAGATGATATTGACAAAACGGAGGCTGGTTTCCCATGGGATTTCACCAGGCCAACAGCATTGATCGCATCGGAACTTCTGGAATATTACATCCCGGAAACATTGAAGTTGATGTTCCCACAGTGGAGCAGTGGAGAATTTCTTGATTACCTTGCAAATATGGCAAGGTTAGCGAGAAAAGCACCGAACTTTGCCAGTGTTACGATTGAAATTACCGGAGAACCAGGAACTATTATAGCAACAGGAACGGTGTTTGCGACACCAGCAACAGAAGAAGTGGAGTCTATAGAATTTGCCACCGAAGAGGCGTGCGTACTGAACGAAAATGGCACTGGAACTGTAATCGCCAGAGCAATGATTGCCGGCGTTGAATCAAACGTGAATGCAAACACAATTACGATGATGTCAGTCCCAGTAGAAGGAATTGTATCAATCACCAATCCTGTAAAAGCAACCGGCGGCACAGAGGAAGAAACGGACGATGAACTGAGAGAAAGAATCATGGAGGCAAATGAGCAGATGGATGATTCATATATCGGTAATGAGTCAGATTACAAACGCTGGGCCGAGTCGGTAGCCGGAATAGGAACGGCCATTGTCGTACCAGAATGGAACGGACCAGAAACGGTAAAGATCATCGTGCTTGACGGAAACGGAGAAGCTGCAAACGAAACACTCCAGAAAGCAGTATATAACTACATAATGAGTCCTGAAAGCCCGCTGGACAGGCTTGCACCGCCGAATACTATTTTGACAGTTTCCGCCCCGGAGCTGGTAGAGATAGATTATACCATCAAGAGTATTGAACTGGAAGATGGATACGCTCAGGAAGAAGTCCTAAAAGATTTTAAAGCTGGCCTTGCGAAGTATTACAAGACCGTAAATTCGGAAGGAGAAGTGAAATATAACTGGGTACATTCGGTACTTACCAATACACCTGGCGTTGATGATTTTGAGGAGTTGCTTATGAATGGTGGCATTTCAAACATCGAAATCAAACTGGATCAGTATCCGAACACAAAGTCTGTCGTGGTGAAGGAGGGAAGCTAAATGTTTGATTTAGAGAACTTCCCAACCAGAGAGCTTGCAAGGGACATGATGGGTATGATTTCCCCCATTTATGACAACTCATATGTGGGAAAATGGATTTTCGAGGTTATGAGCGTACCTCTGTCATTGGCACAGGACACAATTAACGAATTAAGGGAGCAGGCATTTCCGGAAACGGCAACCTGGTCCCTTCCTTATTGGGAGCAAAGCTATGGACTTCCAACCAATGAAGCGTTGAGTATTGAAGAACGCCGGAGTCGAGTTATTTCAAAAAGAAACTACAGGAAGCCGATGAATCCGGCCAGAATTGAGATGCTGCTGAAAGAATTGTGCGGAAGAGATGTCAAGCTAATAGAAAACACAGCACCTCATACCTTTGAAATCAGCGTAAGCCCTGGAACTTCGGAAGCCAATTTAGACCAGATCATAAAGCTGGTGAATGAGGTGAAGCAGGCGCAGAAAAGTTTCCGGGTAGTTTTTGACACACAAACGACAATCAAAATTCGTGCAGATCCTCAGTCACAGAAATTCCCTTACCGAATGACAACAAGGGGAAGGAAAGCAGGAACCTATCCACAAGTTAATTGTCTAGGCGTTTCGGAACAGGCTTCCGTTATTGTGTCTACAGACGGAGCCGGCAAGGAATTTCCTTACGTTGTTGCTGGAACTAAACCGGATAGAGCATACGACGCCCGCCTGACTTCGTTACAGCTACAGGCTTCGACAGAAGGTAAGGGAGTCGAGTTTCCCTACCCTATTGCTGGTACAAAGCCAGATAGGAGCTTCCAGGCAACAATAGAACCTGGGGCAGTAAAAATGCAGATTGACAGCACAAAGGCAGAGGTTCTGTATCGTGTCTGTGGAAGCAAAAGAAAATTGTAAAAGGAGGAGTAGCAATGTTATCAGCTGCGGCACTGGCCGGATTTAGAAATCATGTAAAGAATACAGTTGCTTACGCCAAATACAAGATCGGTTCCACCTATTACCGGTCCGAGATTACGGATATCACCATCAACAGCGATGGAAAAGTAAAGATTGAATTTACGTTAAGCCCATCTGTATCTAACGAAGTAAAGGTGACAGAGGTACAGCTCTATAGTACCAGTGGGGAACTTTGGTGGAGCAAAGTAGAAAATATCACCAAGAAAGCCAAAAAGGAAGGTATTTATTACCGAGTAACCATCAACATTTTAGAGGAGTAGGAAGGAGGTATGCACAATGTACGAACCGACATATTGGAAAGATGAAGTCGTAGAAAATCCGTATCGGTACAAAGAAACTCAGAACTCGGATGGAAGCATTGAACACGTCCCTGATCCGGGAGAAGTCCTGCAGGAAGGCACTGAGCAGAGCGCAACTAATTTCAATCACATGGAGCAGGGAATCCTGGAAGCACATGAAATGAGCGCAGAGGCTGTCAGGATGCTGAAAAGTGTTATGAGAAAAGTGGAGGGACTTGACGGCGAGAAAGTCACAGTCACCCTGACAAATTCCCAAACATATCCGTTTAACAACTCAGTGAAAACCATTCAGCTGAAAACTCCACGCAATTATAAGACGTATCTTATCACAGCAGAAGTTATCAGCGTGTCTGGTGGTGCTGTGGGAGATATTGAGTTTACGGACAAGCTGCTGAATGGATTCAAGGTAGCTTACACCGGATCTGCGAAATCAGTAACCATGGACCTGTATGTGAGAGGAGGAATGTAATCATGGCAAATGTGATTATCCAGGACGAAAGAAGACAGGCAGACATCGAGTATGTTGCCAAGAAGTACGGAATCGACACCAACAACCCGGCAATGAGAGAAGCTGCAGAAGTAACTGCGGTCAGAAGCCGTGAAGCAATGGAGATGGGAAGAACACAGAGGAGGTATTATTGATGAAGATTACACATTTACCGGAAGACGGAAAGAATTTCATTCCATACGAGGTATCTGGAAAAACGATCGACTTTGACGATGGAGAGCTGATGTTCAATGTCTCAAAGAAAGAGCGTGACTATGAGGTTGTGATCGATATTTGCGAAGACTACACCGGTGGACTGGTAATGGGAGCCGATGCAGGTGACAAGTATGTTGCACAGATCATTATTCCTGCAAGGGAATATACAGAAGTGGAAAAAGAAAATCCGAACTATGATCCGGAAAATGAAGAGGGAACCGAACAGCCTACTATCAAAGAGCTGAAGCCGGTTCCTTTTTCTATGGATCGTTGCGAACTGAGATTATGGGAAAGAGAGGTCTAAATCATGGCAAATTTTGATGATATGAAGCTGGCAGTCGAGGCACTGTCCGGAGGAAAGAACACAGTTTTATTGGATGATCGTGGGATGCCGTCCATCATGGTTGCATTTCCAAAATTTAAAATCTCAGATGTAATTGCCGGAGGAAGTGAGAACGTCCATCCGGCATTTTCTGTAGGTGGTGCGGAAAAAGATGTTGTGTATGTCTCCAAATTCCAGAATATTGTAATGAATGACAGAGCATACTCACTTCCGTTTAAAGACCCGAAGACCAGCGTGAACTTCGACCAGTCCGTCAACTACTGCAGAAACAAAGGAACCGGATGGGGACTGATGCCGTATTCCTTATGGAGTGCTATTGCTCTGTGGTGCAGAAAGAATGGCACTATGCCGAGAGGTAACAATAACTATGGTTGCGACCATGGATATCCCCATGAGAAAGGAACACCGACATCTTATGACAGCGCAAAGGTCGGACGAGTTGCTACTGGTTCCGGTCCGGACACCTGGAGCCACAACTGGCTTCCAGATGGAATCTTCGATCTGAATGGAAATGTATGGGAGTGGTGCGCTGGCATGAGGCTTGTTGATGGAGAAATCCAGATTATTCCGTATGCAAACAGCATGATTTTGACAACCAGTATGGCGGCCGGCTCTACAGAATGGAAAGCAATCGCAGCTGACGGTTCACTGGTGGCTCCTGGCACTGCCGGTACTTTGAAATGGGATGTTGTTTCTGGAAAGATTCAGCTTACCAAAGGAACTATCACACCGAAAGACACAGGAAACTGGCTGCTATATAACAATATGACACTTGGTGAAGGACTTACAGCAGCTCCGGAGTTGGCAAAAGCTCTCCTCCTGTATCCAGATGAGCCGAACGGAGATTACGGTGGAGATTACCATGGAGTAAATACTTCCGGAGAGCGTTTGCCGCGCTGCGGGGGCAGCTGGGGCAGCACTTCCAATGCTGGCGTGTTCGGCGTGGACCTGGGCGGCCCTCGGGCTAACGCCAACGGCCTCCTCGGTTTCCGCTCCGCTTTTGTAAACTGAGGACTGTAAACTGATTGCCGCCTGGGAAGGCGGCGTTTGTAGTGAAAGGAGAAAGAATGTGGCAGAACAGAGATCCGACAGCATGACAGCAGAGATGGAAGAGGAAGGACTAACGATATTACAGAAAATTGAAGACATGGAAGTCTACGCTCTCCCTCTCATCGAAAGATGGTCCATTGCACACCAGAAATTATTAGGTGACGATATAGCTCATTGTATGAACAGAATGTCGCAGCTGGCGTCGGCATTAACGGTTGCATACTACAAGAAAACTTCCATCAGCGAGCTGGATGAGGCGAACAAAGCCCTCCAGTCTCACATCAGAGTGGCCTACCGCCTGGGATATTTAAAAGGGAAATCTTCCAGGAGTGAATGGGAAGGCCGTTCTGCAGAAATCGGAAGAATGATTGGAAAATATAAAGAATGGGTATACGGCGATCAAAAATCGTCACAACAGAATAAAAGTGCAAAATCAAGGTACAGCCGGTAATGATCCGGTTGTGCCGCCGGGAATAGGCTATTTCGTTTGCCGATCTGCGGGGGCAACTGGAACAACACTTCCAATGCTGGCGTGTTCGGCGTGGACCTGGGCGGCCCTCGGGCTAACGCCAACGGCCTCCTCGGTTTCCGCTTCGCTTTACTCTCATATGCCAGAACCGGTCAGTTCAAGGACTGCCGGCAGTGCGAGAGATTTAAAGGAGTCTATTTCCGCTCCGACCGTGTGGAAGGAGAAAAATGGTTCTACTCGTGCGTGAGTAGAGCCGTCCCTGTGGAGACACACAAAGCAGGAGACACCTATGGAGGCCGCAAGTAACGAGAGTGAAAGCTGCCACACATAGTCAAATATAAAGGAGCGATAACGCAACATGAAGATTAAGAATGTTTTTGATCTTATCTTCTCCATGGAAAATCTGTATGGAGCCTTAGAAGATGCTTCAGATCAAAGGAGATACAACAAGGATGTAATGCTCTTCAATTTCAACGCCTGGGATAATTTGAAAGAGATTAGAGATTCTGTTTACGATGGGACGTATACCATAGACAAATATTATATTTTCTATGTGTACGAACCGAAGAAAAGGATGATAATGTCCATCAAATTTAAACACAGAGTTGTTCAATGGGCGATATACAGAGTTATCAATCCTATGCTGATTAAGGGATATATCAAGGATTCTTACGGATGTATCCCGGAAAGAGGACCGCTGACCGCTATGTTTCGGCTTAAATACTGGTTGGAACAGGTGAACCGTAAGGATGAGCAGTGGTATTACTTAAAGCTAGATATAAGCAAATATTTTTACCGGATATCGCATCGGATACTAAAGAAAATACTTGCAAAGAAAATTAAGGACCAGCGGTTGCTGAAATTGCTGGAATCAATTATAGATTGCAAACATACACCGTTAGGATTGCCGCCAGGACGTTCACCAGGGGAAGTACCTTTGGAAGAACGCCTTTTTGATGTCGGAATGCCTATCGGAAATCTGCTATCACAGGTGTTTGCGAATGTGTATTTGGACGCACTGGATCAGTTCTGCAAGAGGGAATTGCAAATTCATTGTTATGTCCGATACATGGATGATGTGATTATTCTCAGTAGTAGCAAGGCACAGCTCCAGGAATGGAAAGTCAGAATTGCTTCTTTTCTGGAAACGGAGTTGGAACTGCAGCTAAACAATAAAACTTGTATCCGGCCAATAAATCAAGGCATTGAATTTGTCGGATACAGAGTATGGCCTGACAAAGTGGTACTCAGGAAGAAAACAACACTTCACATCAAGAGAGTTTTGAAGGCAAAGAAAGAAGCGTACAGAGTGAAGGAGATTTCTTTTAAGCAGGCAACAGACACGCTGCAGAGTTACTTAGGAATGATGAAATATTGTGACTGTGATGCACTGAAGGAGAAGATCCTGGATGATTTTGTCTTGACGCACGCAGACATGAAACAAATCTACGAGGAAGGAGGGGATCAGGATGAGAACCACTATCGCAGAGGTGATGGATGGTCAGTCGAAGATTATCCAGTTACAGACGAAACTCATAGACCGACTGGCACTTGCGTTGCTGCAGTATGGAACTATTGAGGATGAGGAACTGGCAATGATTAAAGAAGCAGCGGATCTGCAGAAAGGACTGGAAGAATGAAACCTAAAAGCAGAATCAACCGGCGGGCCGGTCCTGGATTCTTGATATATCAATGAATATTGCAGAAATCGAGGTAGAAAAGGAATGACATTAAAAGAACTCATGGAAACTGGCGGAGGAATCCTTTTCATTGTCCTTACATTAGTGCAGATAGCACCAATCAAGTTCAATCCCTGGACAGCACTGGCTCGGGCAATCGGGCGAGCGTTAAACAAAGAAGTCATGGATAAGATTGAGGAGGGGGATGCGAAAAATGCACGCTACAGAATTATTCGATTTAACGATGAAATTCGACATAATGTAAGGCATACGGAGGAACATTTCAATCAGATTATCGATGATATTGATACTTACGAAAAATATTGTAGAACCCATCCTAAATTTCCGAATGGAAAGGGAGTTCATTCAGTAGCAAACGTCAAAAAGATTTACGAAAAATGCAGTGATGAGAACTCTTTTCTGTAATTTAGGAGGTTGCAGGTGAAATGAAAAAAACTAAAAAAATGGTTGCGGCCGTAAAGAAGGTCGGAACCTTGAACCTGGTACTGATTCTGGTCGGTGCCTTTTTTGTTTGGTTTAACTGGCAGATGATCCTGGTTTTCCGGGAATATGGAAGTATGCCGGAAACCTATGCCTGCGCTGTTGTGGCAGCAACAATAGGTGAGTGTGGAATCTGCGGCTGGATTCGGACGAATAAAGACAAACGGCTGGATCGAAAATGGCAGAAAGAGGACGAAAAAGAAAGTCAAGAACAATATGTCCCCGACATGAATGTCGGGAACCTGGATAAGGAGGACGAATAATGATATTTGCAGAAGCATTAAAGGTAATGAAGGGTGGAAGAGGAGTAAAACTTCCATCATGGGGAGGATATTGGTGGTGGGATGAAGAGTCTCAGACAATCCTTATGTACACAAAAGACGGTGGCTGTATGGACATAAGGGAAACACAGAAAGTTGAGTATACAATTCAGAATATTCTTTCTGATGAATGGATTGTTGCGGATGGTCGGAACTGCCCGATTCTTGGCGGAGAGGCAACGTTTTCTTTTGGCGAAGCCATTAAGTATCTGAAAAGAGGAGCTAAAGTGGCACGTAAAGGCTGGAACGGTAAGAAACAGTATATCCAGCTTGCAACTGGGATTTCCTACAAGACAGCGGATGAAGAGATTATAAACTGCGAACATGACGCTATCGGAAACATGGCTATAGCATTTGTTGGAACATCTGGAGTACAGATGGGATGGCTTGCATCACAGGCAGACATGTTAGCAGAAGACTGGGTATTTGCATAAAGGAGGGCAAACTATGAGCTTAGAGATTTTTTTACTGTTACTGCTGATTGTATCTATTTTTACAGGACTCTTCACAGAGGGAATCAAGAAATTGATGGATGAGGTAAACAAGAAATACCTCTCCAATTTCTTGGCCGGTTTCGTTGCAGTCGTACTGTCAGTTCTGGTAGATGCGGGATATATCATTCTGACGGAGGCACAGATCAATGCAAAGATGGCTGTATATTTAATCGCTCTGGTACTGTTATCCTGGCTGGCATCAATGGTGGGATACGACAAGGTGATCCAGGCTATTACGCAGTGCAAGAAGTACAAAGAGGAGTAGACATGGGGAATGTAGCAAAAATCGTAGTGGGGGTGCTTGCCATAGGCGGCACCTTTTTCATTCTGTTAGTCAGAGAATTTGGGGAATTTATTGACGAAGTTTCGCCCTACAACTGGGGAGAAAGCGAGGTGCTGAAAGATGAGTATAAACGTTGAGGCGGAGAAAAGAGCCTATAAGAAATTCAGACAGGCCGGCATGACTGCAGCTGGGGCTTGCGGCCTGATCGGAAACCTGGAAGCGGAGAGTGATGGTTTCTACACAAACCGGGTTGAATACCTGTGCCTTAAACGGCTGAAAGAAAACGGAAAGGTTTATACTGATACCACTTATACTGCTGCAATCGACAGCGGAAAGATCTCCTGCGAGGAGTTCTTACATCCGCTTTCCGGAAAACAGTATGGGTACGGATTGGCCCAGTGGACAAGTCCTGGCAGAAAATCTGGTCTTTGGAGTTTTGCCAAGCAGAGAGGCGTGTCCATCGCGGACGAAGATATGCAGCTGGATTTCTTACTGAAAGAACTGAGAGAAAGCTACAGCCCGGTTTTGGCTATTCTCAAATCAGCAACAACAATCCGGCAGGCATCCGATGTTGTTTTAAAGAAGTTTGAAATTCCGGCCAACACAGGGGAAAGCGTATGCGAAAGTAGAGCGGCAAGAGGCCAGAAATTCTATAACGATTATGCAAAGGAGGAAAAAATCGTGAGCGTGAAAATTAGTAATTGTGGACATGATGAAAATGGACGTTATGCAGGAGGCCAGGCGGGCGATCAGACTGGCACAGAGTATCAGATCATCAACTGGTACAACAGACCTTGGCTCTGTGTTTTACGATTTGAGGACCAGGAAGTAGCGGCAATGATTGCAGAGATGGCAACACAGGCCGCAAACAATAATATGATCGGCTATGACCAGGGAACTGCAGGGAATAGTAATGATCGCTATACCTTCTGGGAGCAGCTGGCCGCAAATGGTTATGATCCATCAAAAATCAAAAAGCCATGCGAAACAGACTGCAGCCAGAGTACCGCAAGCATTGTGAAAGCAGTCGGATACCGTCTGAATAAGCCGAAGCTGAAAGCAGTTAGCATTTACTTGACTACATATAACATGAGAAGCGCATTCAAGACAGCGGGAGCAAAGGTTCTCACCGATCAGAAATATCTGACAAGCGGTACATGCCTAAAGCCTGGAGATATCCTGCTGAATGACAATCATCATGTGGCTATCGCAGTGAGCGGAGATGCCAGTTCCAATGCAACTCCGGCAAAGAAGAATTATTTGGAAAAGGGAGATTCTGGATCAGAAGTAACCACGATGCAGAAAATGCTTATCAAGGTTGGATACTCTTGCGGATCTGCAGGAGCGGATGGAGACTTCGGCTCTGGTACGGATGAAGCACTTCGCAAGTTCCAGAAGGACAATGGGCTGGTGGTTGATGGACAGTATGGAACTAACTCCAAAGCCAAGCTGACTGCTCTGTACAACAAAAAGGTTGGAACCACCACATCCACCAAGAAAGACGTAACGACAGTAGCCAAAGAGGTGATTGCCGGTAAGTGGGGTAGCGGAGATGATCGGAAAAAGAAGCTGACTGCGGCCGGCTATAATTATGACACCGTCCAGAAGAAAGTGAATGAGCTGCTGAAGGCAAGTACAAAGAAATCTGTAGCCGAAGTTGCGAAGGAAGTCGTTTCCGGAAAATGGGGAAACGGAGCTGATCGGAAGAAAAAACTGGAAGCAGCCGGTTACAATTATGCCGAAGTCCAGAAAGAAGTAAACAAGCTGCTGAAATAACAGCGGAGAAATGGTGCTTTTGAAGAGAGTCTGCACCTCTGAGGAAAATATATCACACACGCCCTGGTCCTTCGGGACTGGGGCATTTTTTATTGTAAAATGCGGAGCAAGTTAGAGGTAAAAATCAATATACAAAATAACCAAAATTTTAATGCTATTTTTGACGAAATGTGCCTGAGCAACGATAGAGATTTTTTCAATACTTAATATGCCTAAAGGCTAAAATTCGGTATAGAAGCGTGTATGAGCGTATAGACATATATGCAAAATAAGAAAACAGATCACAAATATGTTCGCAAAATCGAGTTTTCCACATTATCCACACTCAAATGAGGATAAGATACAAATGCGTAAAGCCTTATAAATAAAGGAAAATCTTCATATTATAATAAAAAACGTGTGACATTGTCCCATCAATGTCACGAAACCGTCACGTCACTATTACTCTATATCTATTTCTGTATCTAAATCTTTTTCTATCTTTTTATTTTATTCTCACTATTAACTATCAAATGTTGCAGTTGCGAAAATAATTTGCATAAAAAGAGCAAAACTATTGACAAATACGCAAGTGCGAGTTATAATATATACATAATCAAACAAAACACAAGAACCAAACAGGTAGGTGTTATTTTTTTACCCAAATAGTTCGCAAGTGCGAGAATGATTAAATAATCTGAAAGGAGAACACCAGTTGGCAAAAAGAAAGAAACCGGAAGACAAAGAAAAAGAACTGCTTGAGAAACGACTTCTTAAAATCCAGTTTTACGAGAGCCTGACCAGCATCGTAGTTGCCATAGTAACAATGCTCTTAGCAGTTGTTACGGCGATCTTAAATTGGATTAAGTAAATCGAACCAAACAGTTCCTTGGTAGCAGGGGAGCGGTAACTCCCCTTGGCTATCAAGTCTACCATATAGGAGGACAGAAAGCAATGAAAAAGCTGAGAAGATTTTTGACAGTGTTGCTGTTTATCAATTTTTCATGGGGGATGGCAACTGGGATGGAGCCGTTAAACTTCTGGTTGGTAATGGCAAATGGTACAGCAGTGATCGGCCTGGCAGTAGATGAGATGGAGGAAAGAAGATGGAAACACTGATGAAGAAAGCAAAAGATATGATCGAGAAATTGGATTTTGATGGTTGCGTGAAGTTATTCAATCAGCTTCCGAAAGGGAATCCGATGATCGACCTGGTGTTTGACAGAATGGAAAGCCTTGATCCAGAAAGATTTGAGGAGTGGTTATAGAGAGGAGAGGGAACATGTAAAGACCAGAATTCTTAAATACCGTTACAATCGGTGACACAAGAAGAAAATACAGAGAAAATCAGAAATCACTTGACAATATGATGCTCCTGGTTTCCTCAGGAACCATCCAGGAAGTATTTAACGGAGATAACGAATGGGTTTTCAATCAGGTAATGACAGAGGCTATTCTCCAGCAGGAATACATCAGAGAGCGAGAAAGAGCTAACTGGGGATGGAACAGAGGTGTTGTTGATTTCAGCAAGCAGGGAAGTTGCATTTTATAGAGAGGATGAAAAGATGGCTTTACAGAGAAATTATTACCGGGATCGTTGGAACGAAAAGAAGGTATGGGAAGTTGTAAAACTGGTTGGTGGCTATTATCTCCGGCAGTATATCAGCGGTCAACAGGTAGGAAGAGGGATGAAGACATCGAAGAAATTTATCAAGAGCATCGGTGTTTTTGAATTTGAAGAAGTAGGAGGAATTGCAGGATGAAATGGGATGTTAAACACGACAGAGCAAAGAAGGTAATTGATCGGTTCCTGGATAACGCAGGATACTGGCAGGAGTCAGAAGACCTGGTTGCAGGTCTGACGGATGAAGAAAAGGAACTGGTAAATGCGGAAGTCGAGCTGATGATCGCATCCATCAGAAAGCGTTACAAATTGCAGGAGCGTTTGCCAGAGCAGGCAGCTGAAGCAGAAAAGCCAGCAGAGAAAGCGGTAGAGGAAGCAGTAGAAGAACCGGTTAAAAAGCCAAGAGCAAGAAAGCCGAAGACAGAGAATGCGATACAAGAGAAGCCGGCGGCAAAGAGAACAAGGACCAAGAAAACAGAAAAGAAGGAAGCGTAAGGGCATGGGAAAAACAATCAGATGGAGCATGAAAGACCAGGCTGGTTGCGTACAGAGAGGGCAGATGCCCCTCTCTCAGCTTCCTGGAATCCTTCGAGATTTTGAGAATAGCGCAGCGGAAACACTGAGAAGAACCGGAGCCGACCACGTGCTTTATGCAGTGAAGATATACAACACAGAGGATGAGCTGACAGCGGTGCAGTTTTATATGAATCCGATGTCAGACGAGGAGTTTTCAAAGGTGGCCGGCAAGGGGCGAGGAACTATGGTATATGCGTTGCATAGCAGAAAGGTAAAGGTGGCAGGATGAAAAAGAAAATTGAAGAGTTGTTTCGACTGGCAATGAAAGCCCAGGAGAAAACAAGTGCATTCGTATCATTCGAGACATCAAATCATGGATGGGGATGTGTAGTAATGATTATGGATGACGGCTTCGAGGTAAATCATGGATATGATGGATGGTACGAAATGGATATGTTTTATTCGGATGAAAAATCAGAGGAACAGTACCAGAAAGCAAAAGAACATTTAATCAGATTACTAAGAAAAAAGAGAAAGGTGGCAACAGCATGAATACGGTAGCAAAGCTGACACAGAAGCAGATTGAAAAACTTGCAGTGGAGATCCGGACGTTTCTCCTGGAACACGATATGTGGGTGGACACTCAGATTTATTTCAATGGAAAATGCTTCGACACACACGACAAGGAGACAGGCGAATTTTATTACAATGATCCGGAACATCTGGTTGTGAGAGAAAACGAGGACCCAAGAAGATATTTTGAGAATGTGGCAGAAGATCATATCCTCAGCATGGCTTTTGAAGGCACCGTTTGTCATATGCTCTGGTACGGTACAAACCCAGGAATCAAGAAAAAGTTCGACAGAATCTTTGAGAAGAAAGGACTTTACTACGAGTTCGGGGACCATTGGAATTTTACTTGTTATTACATAGGAGAGTGAGAAGATGGCATATTCAGATATTCAGCAGACAGAGTTTAATAGAGCAACGGAAAATCTGATTGAGATTACATGGACATATGTTAATCTGCAGAAAGAATTTCCAAAGCTGAACGAAACAGACAGCATGGGTTGGAAGCAAATGTTTGTGGTTTGGGCCAATGAGTTTGAAGAAAACTACGGGCGAACCGATTGGGATAAGTCGGAGAAAACATACCAGGAAGCCATTGAAGAATTTGCAAAGGAGAAGATTTTTCAATGGGTAGGAATCAGGAAGTACATCTGCATAGGCCGACACATCGAAGGAATAACGCTGAACCCTTATGAGTGGTTGATGGAAAAAGGCCGGAAGGTAAAGCTGTTTGAAAACGAGGTAGAAGCAAAGGCATATTTGAGAACTAATGGCTATAGCGATGAAGACTTGGAATTTTTAAAATTTGAGGAGGTTTGGCACTGATATGGTAGAGAGAATTGAGGACACCTGCATTAGAATCCGTTCAGAAATGAATGAATGGATGGATTGCATTTTCATTGTGAGTGAAGAAGATGCTGTGAGAGCAGAGAAAGTTCTGCAGGAAGCATGGGATAGTTACTGGGAAGACGGTGATGGCTGGTGTTATGGAAACTATCTGGAAGATAAGTTGATTAATGCTGGCATTGCATTTGATGTGTACTATTCGGACACTGAGGGGTGAAAACATGGCAGAATACAAAGAAATATCAAGTGGGTTGAAAATGCTTCTTAGCAAAGCAGAGAAAATGGGCTGGAACTGGGATACATATATTGAACCGGATAATAGAAGGACATATGTTGAAATCGGGCAGGCATCTCCGGCAGGAGAAGACTTTTCGATGATAATTAATTTCAAAGAAAAGGATCAGGCAAAGAGCTTCAAGGAAAATCTGCAGATGTATTATGAAGACTTCGATGTGGATGAACACATAGAGATGTGGATTGAAGCAAGGCACAATGGCATAAGCGGCGTTCCATCGACCAGAGAGCTAGTAAAAGATGCAGAAGCTATTGAAAATATGATACTGGAGTTATGTGAGGCGTTAAGCCAGGTGCGACTTCCGTTGCTGATCGGAAGTTATTCACCGGAAAATGGAAGCAAGCCAGAGATAATCGACAGGGATTATTACCGGCAAGGATGGATATTCAAGGATGAAGATGCTTTTCAGAACAGGCCAGACGATGTTTGCTATATTCCGGAATTGTCGGACGAAAAGTATACAAGGAACGACATACTGAAAATACTTGCCGGAGATGAAGAATTGGCCGAGACAATGTTCGAGGAACTGGATTGGCAGCATCCAGAAAGTTTGCTGGAAGACTGGAAAGCAAATGGTGAAATTGCTTGGTGTCCGCATTGCGCAGGATATGTTCAGACTTATGATGAAGAGATTGAAAAGTGCCCGGTATGCGGCACGGAATTGGAGGATTAAGATGGATGATATTATCTTAAAAATAACGGCAGAAATCGTGATTACACAAGAAGATGTAGACGATATCATGTCAACTGCGTTAGACAGTTCAACGTTGCAGTGTTGGTGTTCAGAAGTCAACGTAGTAGGGAGGTATCTTGGAGAATATGCCAGCGAGCAGATCAGCAGAGGCGGCTAGTTGGAATTGTATGAAATTGAGGAGGAAACATATCGCTCCCTGACGTTAGAAAATTTTAAGGCAGGGTTGCTGAAATACTTTTCAGAAGACTATATGCCAGTTGCAAGACGGTATGATGGAACCTGGGGAGTTGATCCAGGAATGATTGATGAAATTGCAGCAGACGAAATTATCCAATACGCATTGTTTGAAGAAATTGTATATAGCTGAGGTAAGAGAATGAGCAAAGGAATTGTGACAGAATATCCGGAAATCTGCATTTTCTGCGGAAGACAGGCAGAAGCAGAACACCATTTAATCTTTGGAACTGCAGGTAGAGAACTTAGTGAAAAGGATGGCTTGAAAATCCCAGTTTGCAATAATTGTCATAACATGGGACAGAAGCTCTGCAGAATCCACGAAAATCCAATGGCTGAGAGATTATCAAAAATGCTCGGACAGGCTATTTGGGAAAAAGAGTGGATTTTTGCCAATAGCCAGCAGGAATCAAGAAAAGCCAGGGAAGCATTCCGGAAGAGATACGGAAGATCATATTTATAGGAGGCGAGAGTATGGGAGCTATATTAATGTTACTGTTTTTGTTATACGTTGGGTACAGAAAGTGAGGAAAAGAACTGTGAACGATCAGGAAATTTTGGAAGCATTAAAAAAATCAGTAGCAATGCCGCCGGTCCTTTGCATGAACGAAAGAAGCGTGTTGTTTGTTGATTATGTGGATGGACATGGCGAGGCAAAAACCCAGGTAAATAATTGGTTCCGTTGCCCTTGCTGCAGTAGCATTGTGGGAGAGAGAAGAATTGTGGCTGAAAGAGTAGTCGATCAGAGAAAGAAACCCTACTGTGAGAAATGTGGCCAGAAGATAAAATGGACTGTAGGAGAGGAAGAACAGAGCAGACTTGTTACTGTAAATACTCCAGACACAGAGTACACAGTGCTGGCAAAACGGATTGACGATGGAAGATATGTACAGCTTGGAGGAGTATTTGGAAACGAACTACTTTGTAGAAAACGCTTCGAGGAAAAGGTGAGAAACCGGGAAATTTTCTACGGAATTGATTTAAGCACCGCAGTATTTGCAAAGAGAGAGACATTGACAGAAGAATGGGAGGCAATGGGAAATGTTGATCTGGAGATGTAAGAAGTGCGGGTGGATCGGAAGAGACTCCGACCTGGGTTTGCATTATGGAAACGATGAGTTGTATTGTCCACGTTGCAAGGAGATAGATGATATTTCAGAAGTTGAATTTTCTAGTTGCTTCAATAGCCAAGAACTTGAAAAGTTGTGGCAGTTTTTTGGAGAAATCCCCATTGACGATGAAGATGCAATTCTGGAAGAGTTCTTGGGATTTTCAGAAGGAACGGACAGAATAGAAATCTGGCACTGGTTTGATGAGAATTATCCGGAAGGTGTAGCCGTCTTGATGAATGGAGGAAGACATGGTAATTGAAAGAAGTATAATAAGAAAAGTCGGAGAGTACAACAATATTGCTATCTGTGATGAGAGAACAGTGAAAATCGAGTTGACAGAGGCAGAGATTGAAGAAGCGTACCGGATCAGGGAGAGAGAATACCTGGAAGAGGATATAAAGAATGCAATTGAAGAGTTCTGCGATTATTGGGGGATTCCTAAAGGCATTGCTGGAGGCTTAAATGACAATCCGGATATTATCTGCAAGATCGCAAGTTTGTATGAAAAGAATCAGGACACAAATGTAGCATCTGCTGATACGATGAAAGAAGTGGTAAAACAGGTTTTGAAAAAGGAAGGAGTTTGGAAATGAGCAGGGTAGTTTATCCGGCAAGGGAAACCGTAACGGAGATCAGAGGCGAAGGTGCGGCAGAGATCATCAATAAAATGATGGAGAAGGAAGGAATGACGCAGATCCAGCTGGCTCAGAAAATGGGAATCACCAGACAGAGAGTGAGCAGATTGATTTCTGGGAATATGAGATATGAGAATTTCGTTAGGATTGTCAATGCTGCTGGGTATGATGTGAAAATCGAAAAACGCAAGTGCGAGAAAAACTTGAAATAAAAGAGCAAAACTATTGACAAATACGCAAGTGCGAGTTATAATATATACATAATCAAACAACAAATAAAACATCTTGGAGGTAGAGATTATGTATAACATGAACGATTACAGAGCAGCATTAGCAGCAAGAGACGAGAAAGAACTTTTTTCAGAGGAATGGAATGCTGGACAGGCAAAAGTTCAGGCCATCGTAGCTGTTATGATTGCAACCGGCAGCAAGGAAATGGTAATGGAAATCAGAGATGAGCTTTATAGCATGAACGATAGCGGAGTAAGTTTTTACGATCATGCAGTACAGTTTGACTTATGGTTGCTTGAAAGCAATGGATATGCGAAAGTAGCAGATGAAATCAAGAATCTGGAATGGTAGGTGTTATTTTTTTACCCACAATGCTCGCAAGTGCGAGAAATAAAAAATGAAGACTCGCAGATGAAGGAGGGAGAATGAATGAGCTATCAGAGAAAGACAAAGGATCGGTGGGACATAATGACAAACTGGGGATATGGCTGGGAATGTGAGAACAGCGAATATACCAGAGCTGATGCAAAGAGAAGCCTCAAGGAGTACAGAGAGAATCTTGCAGGAAGAGCAGATGTAAGGATGGAAAAGCACAGAGAGCCGATCACAGCATAATTTTAGGAGAAATATAGCATGGCATTATTAGAGGTTAAGACAAGATACGCAACATATACAGATTGTACATTAAGAGTAGGACAGTATCAGATGGATGGCAGTATCGCAGTTGAAATCATCAGCAGAAGAGAGGGACCGGTTGCAAGAATTACCGTTTGCCTGTGTGATCCAACTTTAGCAGAGAACGAGGCATATGTGGACACAAATAATTGCCCTTGGGTAGTGAATTTCCTGGAGACGAAAGGACTGGCAAAATCGACAGGAAGAATGAGACGTAGCGGATATTGCACTTATCCGGCAATGAAATTTGACAGAGAGAAAATGGAAGAGTTTGAGGGAGGGTGCTGAAATGGAAAGATTATATTGCACAATTAACGAAGAGCAGGCCAGAATCGCACACGATATGATGTCCATGAGCGATTACAAGGTAGGCAGTAAGACCGAAGAATACAGAGGGTATGTCGATAAAGTCTATGACTTGGCCGAGAAAGTTGCAGAAGCAAGACCGAGAGAAGCGGAAAGAGTTGAAGCATTGGCGAAGAGATATTCAAAGAGAATGGCTGAGTATATGAACCGGGAGAGTAATATCGGCTGCAGATGCCCTTCTGTTATGATTTCGGGAGCCGGCAATTTCCCAGTGAAGAAGAAAGAAAAACAGGTACAGGCCTGGGAGAAAAACCATCAGTTTTATGCTGAGACGCAGAAAATTCCGGATAAGATCAAGGGCATTTTGAGAGGAAAGGATATTATCAAGTCCTCAGATGAGGATGCCATAGAACGCCTGGAAGAGAAACTGGATGCTTTAAAAGAAAACCAGGAAAGAATGAGAGCTGTCAATAAAGCCATCCGTTTGAAGGACACCAAAAAGGGAGACGAGGAGCTTAAAATCCTGGGATATTCCGATGAGCAGATCCAGGAACTCAGAACACCGGATTTTATGGGAAGGGTTGGATTTCCAGCATACGCCCTGCAGAACAATAACGCAAATATCCATAGAGTAGAGGAAAGACTGAAAGGTCTGAGAGAAGTTAAAGGCAAGGGAACAAAAGAGACGGAATTTGAGCTGTTCAAGGTTGTTGAGAATGTGGAAGCTATGAGGCTACAGATCATCTTTGATGGAAAGCCGGAGGCAGATGTCAGAGCCGTTTTGAAAAAGCATGGCTTTAAATGGGCACCATCCCAGGGGGCATGGCAGAGAATGTTGAATCCGGCCGGCAAATACGCATTGAACCGAGTGAAAGAAGAACTGGAGGCTGTATAATGCCAGAACTTCTCACAGCAGAAATCGCCAATGAATACAGAATATTGGCAGAAAATCTTCCGGAAAATGGTAGGCAAGATACAGGCGAGAGAAGAGAACTGCGGCAGGAACTTCAAGGGAGGTGCGGACTATCAGAACTGCAGGCAATCAATATTTTGAATGGGTTTCATGTCAAAGACTACATAGCAATAAAAGAAAGGGAGTATGCAGAGAATGAGCGAAGAAAAGCAGAAAGAGATCAAGACACTTAAAGGATGGGAAGAAAGCGGGAAAAACCGGGATGATTTTTGCAAGCCTGGGGAGTTGGTGGACGAAGATGTCTACTGGTACTTCTTGAATATTTTGCCACCGAGAAATATGGGAGCAGGATATCTGCAGGTAGGAGAACCTTACGACAGTAGATTAAACCCGAAGACAGGAAAATATATGGCAACCTATTCTACATTCGTGAAAGTAGGGAATAAGGTATGGAAATATTGCGGAAATTGTTTTCCTGGAGAAAGCGCTGATATTGAAAGCGAGGACAAGAGATGATTGTTGGTTATTGCATCCTTAATGGGAAAAAGTGGGTCATGTTCGAGGACAAACAGTGCGCAGCTGGAGAAGTAAAGTTGACCGATGGATTCAAGGATAAGCTGATCCGTTGGAACAGCGATAAGCTGATCGGAATGGAAAGCATCAGCAAGGAAGAGATTGATTTGAGAAAAGTCGTGAAGCGCATGAGAGGAGCCAGGCCTTGGCATCCTCTTCTGCAGGCTTTGAGAAAGGAGCTGGAAGGATGAACGAAATTAAGATCACGCCGGAAGAAATCGGAAAGGCCGCAGAGCTTATCCGAAAAGTAGCAGAGGGAACAACGCAACCTGCAGAGCCGCTTACCAGTTGGGAAATCGCAAAAATTTTCCAGAGTACGCACACGAGAATTTTCAATCGGATTTCTCGGTTTTACAATGCAGAAGCGTCCGAAGACGAAAAGAAGGAGTTCGAGATTGCGTATAGACCGTATAGAAACCAGAGAAAACATCCAATCTGGAAACTGAGTGAAAAAGGCTGCCAGCTTTACATTGAAAAGATATGTGCCGAGGAAAAACGTAGTAAGGCTTTCGTGGAAGGACTTGGGAAATTTAATGATTTAATCGCACAGCATTTCCATGGAGTAAAAACGCAGGAAAATATCCTGATGAAGGGAAGATCCAGAACAGAGTGCAGTTACATAAAGAATCTGTTCGACCAGTTTATCGAAGGCCCGGCAATCGAGAATAGAGAAATCGAAGAGCTTGGGGCAAAATACGAAGAGTTTTATAAGGCAATGGGCGGGCTGAATGATGATGTAGTAGCCAAAAGAAAAGTAGAGGACTCGGTAATGGGAGTTGCAATCGAGGCAGAAATGCAGGGATTTATCTATGGATTCAAAGTATTTGAGATACTTTTGAATAGAGAATTAGCCACAGCATAGGAGGAAAAGAACATGGCAAAAGCAAAGTTTATGAATGGTGAGTTTTCAGCAAAGTTTAAAGGAAAGAGAAAATTCGTTGCAGAGCAGATGGAAGCAATTAAGGATTATGCGGCAAGAGATGATATGCAGATCAATATTTGTCCGGTAATCCAGGAGAGACCTTCCGGAAAAAAGAATACTGAGGAGCAGATCACACCAACCCATTTCATCAGCGGAAACCTGGAACACGCAGTAGTGGCAATTTACGACAATGCCGGCATCCCGTCATTCATGCACAGATTCCGCAAGGTGACAAATAAGGAGCTGTTCGGTGGAAGCGATAAAACAAATGCAGCGTTTATCATTGGAGATGAAGAATACGATGAAATTTACATTTCTGTCTATGAGAACTGCGAAATTAACGGAAAGCCTTATAGCCTGCCAATACAGAAGCCATGGACAGGAATTACCAATGATGAGGCGGCGAGAGCTTGTTTTTCAAAGGGAGAGGGATGGCATCTTATGACAAGAGCTGAATGGGGATTGCTTGCGAACCTCAGCTTGAAGAATGGTACTTTGCCACATGGCAACACAAACTATGGAAAGTATCATGCAAACCCGGAAGAACATGGAGAGTCAGCTGGAGAATCCGGAAAGACCAAAACCGGATCAGGACCGGCAACCTGGACACACGATCATACAGTAGAAGGCGTTCACGATTTGACCGGAAACGTATGGGAAATGGTAAGAGGCCTGAGAATAAAAGATGGACAGCTGGAGATGGCAAAGAATAACGATGCAGCATTGGACATCGATCTTACTCTTGAAGGAGATAACTGGGAACCGGTAAGAGATGATTCCGGAAGGTCTATTAGAGTAAGCGTTTCAGATGGCGGTATCAAATTCCTTGCTGAAAGTGATCACGAAGAGGGATACGATGGATGTAAATGGGAAGATGTTAATATCGATTGCGAGAGTGAAGCACTGAAAGAGCTGGCTCTGTATCCTGGAGAGCCGGAAGCCTACTGCTATATTGATAGCACTGAGGGAGAATATTTGCCGATCTGCGGGGGCTACTGGGGCAACACTTCCAATGCTGGCGTGTTCGGCGTGGGCCTGGGCGGCCCTCGGGCTTGCGCCCTCGGCCTCCTCGGTTTCCGCTCCGCTTATTTTAGAAAACTGAAAACTGAGTAACTGATATGGCGGCTGGAAAGCCGCCGTTCATATATGAGAATGAGGAGAAAAGCCATGGAAGAAAGAAGAGATATAGTTTATATCGGAATAGATCACATCCATACGCACCCGGAGAATCCAAGAAAGGATCTCGGAGATTTGACGGAGCTGGCAGAATCGATGAAAAAACAGGGGTGTTTACAGAATTTAACGGTTGTTCCGGTAGAAGAACAGCCTGGAGAGTATTATGCGTTGATTGGGAACCGCCGGCATGGAGCATCAAAGTTAGCAGGCCTGGAAGAATTGCCATGCAGGATCGCTGAAGGATTAAGCCGAAAAGAACAGTTGTCAATCATGCTGGAAGAAAATATGCAGCGCAGCGATTTGACAATTTATGAGCAGGCCCAGGGATTTCAGCTTATGCTTGATTTGGGAGATACCGAGGAACAAATTGCTGAGAAAACTGGATTCAGCAAGACTACCATTCGCCGTAGGTTAAATATTGCGAAGCTAAACCAGGATGAACTTAAAAAGAAGGAGCAGGATGAAAATTTTCAGTTAACGCTGAAGGATTTATACGAACTGGAAAAAGTGAAAGATATTAAGACGAGGGATAAAATTCTCAGAGAAGCAACCAGTTCAAGAGACTTGGTGAGCAGAGCGCAAGCAGCTGCAGCAGAAGCTAAACGAAATGAAAATGCAAAAAAACTGAAAGAGATGTTGAAGAAGAAAGGCATTAAGGCTGCCCCGAAGTCAGCAGAAAATGAAATTTGGAGCGGAAAATGGAATACTATTAAGGAGTATGAGTTAGACAAAGACGTTCCGGAGCAGATCAAACTTCCAAAGACAGAAGAAGAAAAATTTTTCTTAGTATATTATCGTAGCTTGAGAATTATTACAAAAATTCCAAAAGGAAAGAAAGAACTTTCACCTTGGGAAAAAGAGCAAAAGGAAAAGGATCAGGCAAAAAGGAAAATCAAAGCGATATTAAAAGAAAGCAGTGCCAGAAGAAAAGAATTTCTGGAGAATATTATTTCGGGGAAAATCAGCCCGGTTAAAGATGAATCTGAAGTAAAAGAAAAGATATGGGAAGCTATGATGGCACTTGGCAGTTACATTTATGCAAGCACAGTGCGAGATTTCTATTTGAAAAAGAGCTACTATGAATCTTCACCAGAAGAGAAAAAAGCAGCAGATGAGTCAGCGGGAAAACTTAGTTCCTTACATCAGATGATGATTATTTTGCACAATTCAATGAAAATTTGCAACGAACCGTATGATTACAACTTGGTCTTTAATAAAAACAAAGGAGACGCACTCTTGAAAGGATATGAGGTGTTTGAGCCGTATGGTTGGTATTTTGAAGATGAAAAGGAACGTCAGGTGCTGGATGGAACATCTGAACTGTACAGAAAGGAGAAGAAAGAGTGAGCAGAAGACCAGAGATAACAGCTACGTTGTCTCTGGCACTTGAAAAGAAAATCAATCCGTACAATGATCCCCGGATATATTGGGCTAAGGAAGTGACATTTGATTACTCCACAAACCATGCAGTCAGAGTTGATTATATGAGATATAAACCGGTTAATAATACGGTGTCCGGAATAGAAAAAGGAGACTTTTACTGTTATGAAGTGAAATCATCTGTAGAGGATTTTCGCTCGGGGCATGGCTTGAATTTCATCGGAGATTATAATTACCTGGTAATGCCGGAGAAGATTTACGCAACGATTTCATTGGAGGTCCCACACTACGTTGGTGTATATGTTTTGGATGGAACAGAATTAACCTGCATAAAGAAAGCCAAGAGACATGATCGGAGCAGACCAGTATCAGAAATGCTGCTTATGATGTTTAGATCAGCAGCAAGAGACAGGAGGCGGACATGCAGTGAAATTACGCAGGAATAATGAATATATGTTTCAAGTTGTAGAGTGCAATACTTATATGAAAAGAATTAAGGACGGAAAATATATCCGGCACTCTGAACAATACTCCGATGTTTATTACTATGTTGACGAAAATGCCGAAGAAAAGGAAAGAAAAGTAGAACCGGAAGAATGGGGCGGTAGCGATTTCGTAAAAACATATTACGAGGCAGTGGAGAAGAGATTTGTAGGCGTTGTCATAGGTATGAAGTTTATTACGCTGAAAGCAGAATTGTTTTGTGATAGTGCTTGCAGGCCAGATGGAGTAGAAGTTGATTTTGTAAACCGAAATGATATAGAGCAGAAAAAGGTTGCCATTGTAGCATATGGGTGTAATAAAACAAGGCTTGTTCCGTTGGAACAGTTAAAGATCATAAGGAAAGTAGAGGAAGGCGAGACATGAAAACAGGTAAATATGCGAAAGATGGAAGAGAGATGCAGGTGGGCGATGTTGTACACTTCAGATGCAAAAATCATCCGCTGAGCGGAAAAGGTGTAGTATTCATGGGAAAGGAAGTAGATGGCTTAGGAGAAGATCCGTTCCGCATCAGAGATACAAGAACCGGAAGAAATAATGGACGGATATACCCTTATTACGATGATGCAGTATATCGAATTGACGGAAGAGAGGGTGAGTAGTCATGGCAAAGCAGATGGTTTTGAACCGAAAGATGTACAAGGAAATTAAGAAAATGGACCACCAGGATATGTCCAACTACTTGTCGCGGTATTACATGAACGCATATAACCAGGGCAAGGAAGACTCCGAAGGATTGAAGGCAGATGAGCTAAGAGAAATCCTTTTGACAGTAAAGGGAATCGGACCAGCAAAGGCAGAGAACATTATGGAAGCAGTTGGAAAAGCCCTTTAAGAAAAGGGGTGAGGGAGATGTGGCAGCGAGGAGTCGAATGCGATGGCAAGTGCTATACTGATGAAGGAATATGTCCGAGAGCTGAGTGGTGCGATAAAACCAGGAAAGGTGAGTTCGCGGCAACAGCGCTGGCCGGATTTTTCTTTTTGGTGGTGCTGGTAATGCTTGCACCAGGAATGATCGCATTAAAATTGATGGACTGGGTATATGGAAAATTATATTGGAGGGAGAGTTGACAAATGGAAGAAAAGAAGGTATGGTTAGAAGTGCCAAGATTTACTGGCGAAAATGTACCGGTGAATGTAGCTGCAAGAGTAATGAAGAAAGATCCTCAGTTTGTGAGACAGGGAATCATCCAGGGATTACTCACATTTGGAGTAGCTTTCAAGAAAGACGGAAGTAGCCAGTATGATTATTACATATCACCTATGAAATTCTGGCAGGAAACGGGTTATGTTTATGACGGAATCGAGGTATAAAATTGGTCTGAGAAGTGCTGAAAAAGTACCAAAATTGGTGAATAGGAAACAAGTAGGTAACAAAATGTTCGATATGTCTTAATTTTGCGGGCTTTACCGTTTATGTAGAGGAAGCTGCTAAGGCTGGTAAGTTCTGATAATTGAATAAAAAGTTATATAATATTTAATAAAAACAAAGCACTTTCAACAAAAATGGGAGTGCTTTTGTTTTGCCACAAAGTTAACACAAAGGAATTCAAATAGTTGTTTTTAAATCTTCTGAATTTGCATTGCAGCAAGAGTAATGATAGGGTAGTTATGCAGGAAACTGTGTAAGTACCCTTTTTTTCACTTTTGGTGGAGTGACTTTTGTACTAGAGAGATTTACTATTATAGTACAGTTAATTTGATACTATAAGAGGTGGGAGGTCACAAAGTATGAAGAAGAAAATTTGGGCAGTATTGTTATCATCAGCAATAGCACTTTCTGGTGTGCCAGTGAGTGTATTAGCAGCGGAAGATGCTGCTATAGAAAATGATTTTTCCGATGGTCAGGAAGATTACGGTCTGGAATCAAATCGGGAAGATTTTCCTCAAGAAATAAGTGATAAAGAGTTTGATTTTACTTCAGACATAGATTCTTATGAAGGTAGTGTTTCAATTGATACTAATTCTATAAATAGCGGTAGCTGTGGTGATAATGTTACTTGGTCATTGTCTGGAAGTGTTGTCACTATTACAGGTAATGGTAAGATGAAGGATTTTTCATATGACGAAGTAAAACCCTGGAATGATGCAACTGAGGTAATTGTTGAAAATGGTGTTACTGGTATTGGAGAGTATGCGTTTCAAAATTGTCCAAAGTTACAAACTATTAAAATTCCAGCATCAGTTACTTTAATTGGAAGTATGGAAAGTTCAGATTATTTTCAAGGATGTATTGACGCATTTGATTATGACGGTGGCAGCTTGATTAATATAGAAGTAAGTGAAGATAATTCTATTTTTTCCGTAAGCGCCAAATATTCCTGCGGATTTTCTAATACTCTGATTTCCTCTATAATTGTAGGCGAAAGATATTTAAACTATTTCACTACAATTACGGAGGATAGGTTATGGCAACTACTCGCAAAGCCCGTGTTCCGATGGCGGAACAGATCAGGCTTATCAATGAATGCCGCCAAAGCGGTATGACAGATGCTGACTGGTGCCGTGAAAACGACATCGCAGTAAGCACTTTTTATAACTGGGTCAGCCGTTGCAGGAAAGCAGCAGCGGATCAGATCCCGGCACCGAATTAT